>JAOPVF010000049.1 GCA_025963195.1 Mycobacterium sp.
CCGGACCTGCCGATCCGCCACGCAACCGGCGGCAGGAGGAGACCTTCCGCAAGGTTCTCACCGCGGCCGTGGCCATGTTGCGCGAATCGTCCTACGCCGATCTGACCGTGCGAGCCGTCGCTGCGCGCGCGAAGGTGGCACCGGCGACGGCCTACACCTACTTCTCCTCGAAGAACCATCTGATCGCCGAGGTCTACCTGGACCTGATGCGCCAGGTGCCCTACTTCACCGACGTCAACGAGCCCATGCCGAGCCGCGTCGAGAAGGCGCTGCGCAGCCTGGCCCTTGCGGTGGCCGACGAGCCCGAGCTGGCGGCGGCGTGCACGACGGCGCTGCTGGCCAGCGGCGACCCGACCACCCACAAGGTGCGCGATCGCATCGGCGCCGAGATTCATCGCCGCATCAGGTCGGCGGTCGGACCGGGTGCCGACGCGCGCGTCGTCGCGGCGCTGGAGATGACGTACTTCGGAGCAGTGATCAACGCGGGCAGCGGCGCCCTCACCTACCACCAGATCGCCGACAGGCTCAGCTACGTGGTCGGCCTGATCGTCGGAGAGGAACAATGAGTATCGAAACAGGGTCCGCAGCCAGTGAACTGGTTCTCGACCCGTACGACTACGACTTCCACGAGGAGCCGTATACGTACTACCGCCGACTGCGCGACGAGGCGCCGCTGTATCGCAACGACGAGCTGAAGTTCTGGGCGGTGTCGCGACACCGCGACGTGCTGCAAGGCTTCCGCAACAGCACCACGCTGTCCAACAAGTACGGTGTCTCGCTCGATCCGGTCTCGCGCAACGGTGACGCCCACAAGGTGATGTCGTTCCTCGCCCTTGACGATCCTGGCCACCTGCGGCTGCGGACCCTGGTGTCGAAGGGCTTCACGCCAAGGCGGATTCGCGATCTGGAGGCCCGTGTCACCGAGATTGCGGTGCAGCACCTCGACGTCGCACTGCAGAACGAAAGTTTCGACTACGTCGACGAGTTCGCAGGCAAGCTGCCCATGGACGTCATTTCCGAACTCATGGGCGTACCCGTGCCCGACCGCGACCGCATTCGCGCTCTCGCCGACGGCGTCATGCACCGCGACGAAGGCGTCGCCGACGTGCCCGCAGAGGCAATGCAGGCCTCGGCCGAGCTTCTGGTCTACTACGCCGACATGGTCACGCAACGCCGCAAGAAGCCCAGCGACGACTTGACCTCGGCGCTGTTGGACGCCGAGATCGAGGGTGACCGGCTCACCGACGAAGAGATCATGGCCTTCCTGTTCCTGATGGTCGTCGCCGGCAACGAAACCACCACCAAACTGCTTGCCAACGCGGCATATTGGGGTCACAAGTTCCCCGATCAGCTGGCACCGGTGTTCGACGACCACTCCCTCATCCCGTTGTGGGTCGAGGAAACCCTGCGCTACGACACGTCAAGCCAGATCCTTGCCCGCAGCGTCGCCGGTGAGCTGACGATCTACGACACCACGATTCCCGACGGCGACGTACTGCTCCTGCTGCCTGGTTCGGCCAACCGCGACGACCGCGTGTTCGAGAACCCCGACGACTACCGCATCGGCCGTGACATCGGTTCGAAGCTGGTGAGTTTCGGTAGCGGCGCACACTTCTGCCTCGGTGCACACCTCGCGCGCATGGAGGCACGGGTCGCTCTCGCCGAATTGTTCAAGCGGATCCGCCATTACGAGGTGGACGAAGCCAACTCCGTCCGCGTGCACTCGAGCAACGTACGCGGATTCGCCCACCTGCCCATCACCGTAAAGGTCCGTTGATGCCCCGTTTCGCCTCGCTTCCCGCCCGCAGGCCCGCCGTCGTCGCCGGCGCATCGTCCGGCATCGGTGCCGCCACGGCGATCGACCTCGCCAGCCGTGGGTTCCCGGTGTCGCTCGGCGCCCGCCGGGTGGAGAAGCTCGACGAACTGGTCGAGCAGATCCGTGCCAGTGGCGGTGAGGCGGTGGCGTTTCACCTCGACGTCACCGATCCCGACTCGGTAAAGGCGTTCGTCTCGCAGTCCGTCGACGCGCTCGGCGAGATCGAAGTGCTGGTCGCCGGCGCAGGCGACACCTACTTCGGTCGGCTGCACGAGATCAGCACCGATCAGTTCGAGTCACAGATCCAGGTCCACCTGATCGGCGCCAATCGTCTTGCCACCGCGGTGTTGCCGGGGATGGTGGAACGCCAGCGCGGCGACGTCATCTTCGTCGGATCCGATGTCGCACTGCGCCAGCGTCCGCACATGGGGGCCTATGGAGCAGCCAAGGCGGCGCTGATCGCGATGGTGACCAACCTGCAGATGGAACTCGAGGGAACCGGGGTGCGCGCCTCGATCGTGCACCCGGGCCCGACGAAGACGTCGATGGGTTGGAGCCTGCCCGCCGAGCTGATCGGGCCCGCGCTCGAGGACTGGGCCAAGTGGGGCCAGGCCAGGCACGACTACTTCCTTCGCGCGCAGGATCTCGCGCGCGCCATCACCTTCGTGGCCGAGACGCCACGCGGCGGTTTCATCGCGTCGATGGAGCTGCAGCCCGAGGCTCCGTTGGCCGACAAGAAGGACCGACAGAAACTTGCGTTGGGCGACGAAGGGATGCCGTCAGCATGACAGTCACCAAGGAAGTTCAGCGGGTCTCCGGTGGTGAGGAGGAGCACGGGCACCTCGAGGAGTTCCGCACCGACCCAATCGGTTTGATGAACCGGGTCCGCGACGAGTGTGGGGATGTCGGCTGGTTCCAGCTGGTCGACAAGCACGTCGTGTTCCTTTCTGGCACCGAGGCCAACGAGTTCTTCTTCCGTTCAGCCGACGAGGATCTCGACCAGGCCGAGGCCTACCCGTTCATGACGCCGATCTTCGGCAAGGGCGTGGTGTTCGACGCCAGTGCCGAGCGGCGCAAGGAGATGCTGCACAACTCCGCACTGCGCGGGGAACAGATGAAGGGCCACGCCGCCACCATCGAGGGCGAAGTCAAGAAGATGATCGCCGATTGGGGCGACGAAGGCGAGATCGAACTGCTCGACTTCTTCTCCGAGCTGACCATCTACACCTCCACCGCATGTCTGATCGGGCTGAAGTTCCGCGAACAACTCGACGCCCGATTCGCGAGCTACTACCACGAACTCGAACGCGGCACCGACCCGCTGTGCTACGTCGATCCCTACCTGCCGATCGAGAGCTTCCAACGCCGCGACGAGGCGCGCGTGAAGCTCGTCGCACTGGTGCAAGAGATCATGGACGGCCGAATCGCCAACCCGCCCACGGACAAAGCCGACCGCGACATGCTCGACGTGCTGGTCTCGATCAAGGACGAGGACGGCAACCCGCGGTTCTCCGCCGACGAGGTCACCGGCATGTTCATCTCGCTGATGTTCGCCGGGCACCACACCAGCTCGGGGACCTCGTCGTGGACGCTCATCGAGCTGATCCGCCACCCGGAGGTCTACGCCGAGGTGCTGAGCGAGCTCGAGGAACTCTATGCCGACGGCCAGGAGGTGAGTTTCCATGCGCTGCGCCAAATCCCGAAGCTGGACAACGTGGTCAAGGAGACGCTGCGGCTGCATCCACCGTTGATCATCCTGATGCGGGTCGCCAAGGGCGACTTCGAGGTGCAGGGCTTTCCGATCCGCAACGGCGACTTCGTCGCGGCCTCCCCCGCGGTCAGCAACCGGATCGCCGAGGACTTCCCCGACCCCGACGCATTCCACCCCGAGCGCTACGACAAACCCGAACAGGCCGACGTCGCCAACCGCTGGACCTGGATTCCGTTCGGCGCAGGCCGACACCGCTGCGTCGGGGCGGCATTCGCGACCATGCAGATCAAGGCCATCTTCTCGGTTCTCCTGCGCGAGTATGAGTTCGAGATGGCACAGCCGGCCAACACCTACCGCAACGACCACTCCAAGATGGTCGTCCAACTGGACCGACCCGCCAAGGTCCGCTACCGCAAGCGCCAGGCGTAGAAGCCGAGGAACTCACCAATGGGCTATCGAGTCGAAGTCGACCTCGACCTGTGTCAGGGACACGCGATGTGCGAAGTAGAGGCCGAGAAGTACTTTCACGTGCCCAAGCGCGGGAAGGTCGAGATCCTCGACGACGCACCACCCGACGACGACCGCGCCGAGGTCGAACAAGCCGTGTGGGCCTGTCCCACGCAAGCACTGTCCATCGTGGACGAAGACTGAACAACCAGGAATGGTAAGGAAAGGTGAAGCCAATGCCGTCATTGCCCCGCGAACACCTCGACAAGTGGGTCGAACAATGGCTCGAAACCAACCGCGAATGCGAGCGGAAGGGCGACTGGAAGCCGCTGGCCGACTTCTACACCGACGACGCCACCTA
>JAOPVF010000458.1 GCA_025963195.1 Mycobacterium sp.
GCGACCGTCGCGACCGCGGCGATGGCCCACGCCTCGGCGATCCACATCAGTGACACGAGCCACTCGCCGCCCCAATCACGCGTGGGGGTGAACATATCCATCCCGGCAAGGTACCCCCACTGCCCGCCGCCGGGCTTCCCGAGCCGTCACCGAACGGTGGCGAGTCGATCCAGTCGCCAGTTGCCGTCACCAAGTAATTCGAGCCGTCCGTCGTGGTGCTGATCGACGGTGTCGCGGTGGCTCACGCGCACCACGATCGTGGCGGGCAGCTCGTCGCGGATCAGCCGGTACAGCATCGACTCCAGACCCTCGTCCATGGCGGAGGTGGATTCGTCGATGAAGACGGCCTTGGGGCTCGTTCAACAGGATTCGCGCGAACCCGAGGCCCAGTCCTTCACCTCGTTGATGCGGATGATCAGATGTGGCAGCGCCACCTTGAGATCGCCAAGCGGGAGATAGGGCAGCTGCGAGACTCACATCGTCTCCCGTGCCGCGATCGGATGGCGGACGACACCCGAGGAAGCTCACCATGCGGTTCAACCACATTCGGTAGTTCACGATCACCCCGAACGCCGCGACGCTCAGCGAGTTGGCGAGTTCGTTGCTTCCAGTCCACCGACGGTTTGAATCTCTCCGAATCCATCCGACGAAATTCCTGCGCAGACGTCCGACGACACCGCTCTGCGGCGAAGCCACCGCAGCGCCGACCTGCCCGATCCGGTGTCGGATGCGAATGGGTGGCGATCGCTCTCTCGACCGGTGTCCCCGGCCGCGTACCTTGAACACGTGCCCAAGACCGCTCCCAAGTCCAAGACCAGCGCCCCGAGCCGGCTGAGCAACCGGTTCTGGAAGCTGCTCGGCGCCAGCACCGACAAGGATCAGGCCCAGTCGATGGGGCATGTCCGCGCCGCCTCCGAGTTCGAAGAGAAGGCCGCAGGCCTCGACGACGAGCAGCTGCGCAAGGCCGCCAAGCTGCTCAACCTCGGCGAGCTGGCCGAGTCGTCCGACATCCCGCAGTTCCTGGCCATCGCCAGGGAGGCGTCCGAACGCGCAACCACGCTGCGACCGTTCGACGTTCAGCTGCTCGGCGCGCTACGGATGCTCGCGGGCGACGTGGTCGAGATGGCGACCGGCGAGGGCAAGACGCTGGCGGGCGCGATCGCCGCGGCGGGCTACGCGCTGGCGGGCCGCAGCGTGCACGTCATCTCCGTCAACGACTACCTGGCCCGACGCGACGCCGAATGGATGGGGCCACTGCTCGAGGCCATGGACCTCTCCGTCGGGTGGATCACCGCCGACTCCACGCCCGACGAGCGCCGTGCCGCCTACGCCTGCGACGTCACCTATGCCTCGGTCAACGAGATCGGCTTCGACGTGCTGCGCGACCAGTTGGTCACCGACGTCGAGGACCTGGTGTCGCCGGACCCGGACGTCGCGTTGATCGACGAGGCCGACTCTGTGCTCGTCGACGAGGCGCTGGTGCCGCTGGTGCTCGCGGGCACCACGCATCGCGAGCAGCCACGAGTAGAGGTCATCCGGCTGGTCGGCGACCTCGTCGCAGGAACGGACTACGACACCGACCCCGATCGCCGCAACGTACACCTCACCGAGGTGGGCGCCCGCAAGCTCGAGGCCGCCCTCGGTGGCATCGACCTGTACTCAGAGGAAAACGTCAGCACCACGCTGACCGAGGTCAACGTCGCCCTGCACGCACACGTGCTGTTGCAGCGCGACGTGCACTACATCGTCCGCGACGACGCAGTGCAGCTGATCAACTCGTCACGCGGCCGGATCGCGCAACTGCAGCGCTGGCCCGACGGGTTGCAGGCGGCCGTCGAGGCCAAAGAGGGCATCGAGACCACCGAGACCGGTGAGGTGCTCGACACCATCACCGTGCAGGCGCTGATCAACCGGTACCCCCGGGTGTGCGGCATGACCGGCACCGCGCTGGCCGCTGGCGAGCAGCTGCGCCAGTTCTACAAGCTCGGCGTCTCGCCGATCCCGCCGAACACGCCGAACGTCCGCGAGGACGAGGCCGACCGCGTGTACATCACCGTTGCCGCGAAGAACGACGCCGTCATCGAACACATCAAGTCGGTGCACGACACCAACCAGCCCGTGTTGGTCGGCACCCGCGACGTCGCCGAATCCGAGGAACTCCACGAGCGCCTCGTCAAGGCCGGCGTGCCCGCAGTGGTGCTGAACGCCAAGAACGACGCGGAGGAAGCCGCGGTGATCGCCGAGGCGGGCACCCTCGGCAAGGTCACGGTCTCCACCCAGATGGCAGGCCGCGGCACGGACATCCGGCTCGGCGGCTCCGAGGAGACCGATCACGATGAGGTCGCCGAACTGGGCGGGTTGCACGTCATCGGCACCGGCAGGCATTTCACCGAGCGCCTCGACAACCAGCTGCGCGGCCGTGCAGGGCGACAGGGCGATCCCGGCTCGTCGGTCTTCTTCTCCAGCTGGGAGGACGACGTCGTGGCCGCACACCTGGAGCCGCAGAAGCTGCCGACGCAGACCGACGATGACGGCCGGATCATCAACGACAAGGCGGCCCAACTACTCGAACACGCGCAGCGCATCGCCGAGGGCAAGCTTCTCGACGTGCACGCAAACACCTGGCGCTACAACCAGCTGGTCGCCCAGCAGCGCGCGATCATCTCGGACCGCCGCGAGAAGCTGCTCCGAACGCCGACGGCGCGCGAGGAGCTGGCCGAGCGTTCACCCGAGCGCTACGAGGAACTGCTCGAGGAGATCGGCGAGGAGAACCTGGAGAAGATCTGTCGGCTGATCATGCTTTACCACCTGGACCGCGGCTGGGCCGACCACCAGGCCTACCTGTCCGACATCAGGGAGAGCATCCACCTGCGCGCATTGGGCAGGCAGAACCCGCTCGACGAATTCCACCGGATGGCCGTGGACGCGTTCGGCTCCCTGGCGGCCGACGCCATCGAGGCGGCGCAGCAGACGTTCGAGACCGCCAACGTGGTCGAAGACGAGCAGGGCCTCGACCTGTCCAAGCTGGCCCGTCCCACATCCACGTGGACCTACATGATTCACGACAATCCGTTGGCCGACGACACCATGTCCGCGCTGAGCCTGCCAGGAGTTTTCCGCTAAGTTCATCGCATGGAGCCCAGGCCCGAGGGCAGGATCCGGGACGTGGATGCGACGCCGGGGGAGCCCGGCGACCGAATTCTGACCATTCCGAACGCGCTCAGCGCGCTGCGGCTGCTCCTGGTACCCGTCTTCCTATGGCTGCTGCTCGGCATACACGCCGACGCCTGGGCGGTCGCCGTGCTGATGTTCAGCGGCTTCTCCGATTGGGCGGACGGCAAGATCGCACGTCTGGTCGACAACCAGTCGTCGCGGCTCGGGGCGCTGCTCGACCCCGCCGTCGACCGCATCTACATGCTGGTCGTGCCCGTCGCGATGGCGATCGACGGCATCGTGCCGTGGTGGATCGTGCTCACTCTGATCGGGCGTGACGTCGTGCTCGCCGCGACACTTCCCGTGGTGCGCAGTCGCGGGCTGACGGCGCTGCCGGTGACCTACGTCGGCAAGGCGGCCACGTTCGCGTTGATGTCGGGACTACCGCTGATCCTGCTGGGCCAATGGGATGCGTTGTGGAGCCGGGTCATCCTCGCCATCGGCTGGGCCTTCCTGATCTGGGGCATGGCCATGTATCTGTGGTCGGCCGTGCTCTACCTGTTCCAGGTCGTCCTCGTGGTGCGCCAGATGCCCCGGGTGCGTCCCCATGGGTGACGACGAACGCGCGCTCGGCGGGTACGGCGCGGAAGCAGGCCGCAACGCGCACGAGGCCGATGCGCCCACGTTGATCCCGGTGCCGTCGCTGCTGCGCTCCTTGCTCTCCGAGCACCTCGACGCCGGCTATGCCGCAGCCGCTGCGCGCCGCGAGGCAGGCACGACCCGCAGCCGGTGGTCTGAGCTCAGTTGGCAACTGCTCGCGGCCGTGGCGGTCGCAGCCGTCTTCGCCGCAGCAGCTGCGCAAGCACAGTCGGTGGCCCCCGCGACCCACGAGACTCAGCTGGTGTTGGCCGACGGGGTCAGGTCGGCAGAGGCCGTCACAACCGACTCCACCGCGCGGCGAAACAACCTGGCCGCCGAGGTCGAGGCCGAACGGCGCACCCGCCTCGAGGGCGACGAACAGGGCAGGCAATTGCTTGGCGGCCTCGACGTCGCCGAATCCGCCGCGGCCGCGACACCCCTGCAGGGACCTGGATTGACCGTCGCCGTCACGGAACCACCGGCGGCCCGCGACCTGACCGACGTGTCCAAGCAGCGGGTGGCGGGCAGTCGCCAGGTGATCCTCGACCGCGATCTGCAGCTGGTGGTCAACGCGCTGTGGGTCAGTGGCGCGGAGGCCATCGCCGTCGGCGGAGTGCGGATCGGGCCCAACGTGACGATACGGCAGGCCGGTGGCGGGATTCTGGTCGACAATCAACCGATCAGCAGCCCCTACGTCGTGATCGGAATCGGGCCACCGCACGGCATGCACGACACGTTCGACAACAGTCCGGCACTGCAGCGGCTTCGGCTCCTGGAGACCTCCTATGGGGTGGGCGTCAAGGTCAGCGAAGGTGACGGGCTGACCGTCCCTGCAGGGTCGGTACGAGACGTCAACTTCGCCAAGCAGGTCAGGTAGTGACCGGAGCAGACATGATCGGACCCACGTGATCGGAATCGCCGCACTCGTCGTCGGAATCGTGCTGGGGCTGGTGTTCCATCCCAGCGTGCCCGAGGCCATCCAGCCGTATCTGCCGATCGCCGTGGTGGCTGCGCTCGACGCGGTGTTCGGCGGCCTGCGCGCCTACCTGGAGCGGATCTTCGACTCGAAGGTCTTCGTCGTGTCCTTCGTATTCAACGTGCTGGTCGCGGCGGTCATCGTGTTCGTCGGTGACCAGCTCGGCGTTGGCACGCAGCTGTCCACCGCCATCATCGTGGTGCTCGGCATCCGGATCTTCGGCAACGCCGCCGCGCTGCGGCGCAGGCTGTTCGGGGCCTAGCCATGAGCGACCACCCGCCCTCGCACTCGATCGAGCCGGAGCACCACGGCCGGCACGAATTGCCGGCCAACGAACCCGCACCGAAGATCGGCGACCTGCGTGCCGGCGCAGTGAGGGGAATGGCCCGTCTGGGCCGGTCCCAGATCGTGTTCGGCGTGCTTGCGGTCCTGCTGTGCGTGGTGCTTGGCGTCGCGATCGTCACGCAGGTCCGCCAGACCGAGTCGGGGGACTCGTTGGAGACCGCAAGGCCCGCGGACCTACTGGTGCTGCTCGATTCGCTGCAGCAGCGTGAAGCCGCCCTCAACACGGAGGTCGCCGATCTGCAGCGCACCCTGGCCGCCCTGCAGTCCTCCGGCAGCAACGACCAGGCGGCGATCGAGAACGCCAGGGCGCGGCTCGGCGCGCTGTCGATCCTGATCGGCACCGTCGGGGCGACGGGGCCAGGGGTCACGCTCGTGATCGGTGACACCGCCCCCGGTGTGTCGCCGGAGACGATGCTCGACGTGATCAACGAGTTGCGGGCCGCGGGCGCAGAGGCCATGGAGATCAGGTCGGCTGGTGGAGAGCAACCGGGGGTCCGCGTCGGCGTCGACACCTGGGTGGTCGGTTCTGCCGGCGCGCTGAACGTCGACGGCACTCCGATGAGCCCGCCGTATTCGGTTCTGGCGATTGGCGATCCACCAACGCTCGCCGCCGCGATGAACATCCCCGGTGGGGCGATGGACAGCATCGAGCGGGTCGGCGGCACAATGTCCGTGCAACAATCTGCCACCGTCGACGTGACCGCCTTGCGGCAACCGAAACCCCGCCAATACGCTCAGCCCGTCAAGTGAGCCGACCCGCGATCAGTCCGAGAACCAAGGAGCGCCGTGAGCGAGATTCCGCCCGATCTGTACTACACCTCGGACCACGAATGGGTGCGTCGAACGGGTGACGACACCGTGCGGGTCGGCATCACGGACTACGCGCAGTCAGCGCTCGGTGACGTGGTCTATACCGACCTGCCCGCAGTCGGCACGGACGTCGAGGCCGGTAGCGAGTTCGGAAACGTGGAATCCACCAAGTCGACGTCCGAGCTGTACGCACCGCTCACGGCGAAAGTCGTTGCAGTGAACGAGGATCTCGTCGACGCCCCCGAGCAGATCAACGCCGAGCCGTACGGGTCGGGCTGGCTGGTGGATCTGCAGGTCGACGCGGCGAGTCTGGACGACGCCCTGGCCTCGTTGCTCGACGCCGAAGGCTACCGGGCGACCATCGACGAATGAGAAAACGGGCGGGGGTGGACCCATCGGCAGGGGCCGCGCGGTACGGTCGACACA
>JAOPVF010000464.1 GCA_025963195.1 Mycobacterium sp.
CCAGATCGTCGTTCATCAGATCGGTCAACGGCGGCGTCGTCACGGCGCCGGTGTGCGAATCACCCGAGCCGTGGCCGTGTCCGGGGAAGTGCTTGAGCACCGGCAGTATGCCGGCGTCGCGCAGGCCGCGGGCGTAGGCGCCTGCGTACTCCGTCACCTTCGCCGGGTCGGAGCCGAAGGACCGGTCGCCGATCACCTCGTCGTCGGGCTCGGTCGTCACGTCCGCGACGGGCGCGAAGTCGATCGTGATGCCGAGCCCACGCATCTTGTGCCCGCGGTCCAGCGCGATGGCGTACACCTCGTCAGGGGTGTGCGTCGCGGCCAGTACCCGCGCCGATGGCTGCGGCCCGATGATGGTCTTCAGCCGGGACACCCGGCCGCCCTCCTCGTCGACGCTGACCGCGAGCGGCAGCGGCCCGCCGGAACTGGCGATGGCGGGCAGCGATCCGTCGGTCAGCATCGACAGGTCGGTCCAGCTGCCGATCATGATGCCGCCGACGTGGTGGTTGGCGACGACCGCGCGGGCGTCGTCGGCACCGGTGACGCCGACGACGAGCAACTGTGCCAGCTTGTCGCGGATCGGCCACGTCGCGATGTCACACCCCAAGGTGGCCGCGGGCAATTGGCTGGACGATGGCACGTTGGGCGAGGTAGAGGCGGTAGACGAGGGCGTCGCAGCGGGCTCGGTGGCCGGCGAGCAGGCCAGCAGCAGCCCCGACAAGGCCGTCAGCGCACACACGGCGCGGGGCATGGACATGACACCCGAGACTAGTGGGGTCGCGTGCTACCTTGGCCCGGTGGACCGCTTCGTACTGCCCGCCGCCGCGAGCATCGTCGTCGGACTGCTGCTCGGCGCGGCCGCCGTATTCGGTCTGACGCTGATGGTCCAGCAGGACACCAAGCCCCCGGTCCAAGCCGGTGACCCGGCTTCGTCGGTGCTCAACAGGGTCGAGTACGGCGACAGAGGTTAGCTCCGTGGTCGCGCCCCTGGCGCGGCGCTGGCTGTGGGTAGTCGCTGCCGCAGCACTCGTGCTCACGTTCGCGCAGTCGCCGGGACAGATCTCCCCCGACACCAAACTCGATCTCACCGCCAACCCGCTGCGCTTTCTGGCGCGCGCGGCGAACCTGTGGAACAGCGACCTGCCATTCGGACAGGCGCAGAACCAGGCCTACGGCTATCTCTTTCCGCACGGGGCGTTCTTTCTCGCCGGTGACCTGATCGGGCTGCCTGGCTGGGTGACGCAGCGGCTGTGGTGGGCGCTGCTTCTGGGGGCCGGATTCTGGGGGCTGCTACGCGTCGCCGAAGCACTCGGCATCGGCACCACGTCGTCCCGGGTGATCGCCGGGGTGGCGTTCGTGTTGTCACCGCGCGTGCTGACCACACTCGGCGCGATCTCGTCGGAGACGCTGCCGATGATGCTGGCACCGTGGGTGCTGCTGCCGGTGATCCTGGCCCTGCGAGGTGATCCCCGGGTGCGGGTGCTGGCCGCGCGCTCGGCCGTGGCCGTCGCCTTGATGGGTGCGGTCAACGCGGTGGCGACCGTGACCGCCTGTCTGGCCGCGGTGATCTGGTGGGCCGCGCACCGACCGAACAAGGTGTGGTGGCGGTTCACCGCGTGGTGGGCGGGCTGCACGGTGCTCGCGGTGCTGTGGTGGGTGGTCGCGCTGGTGATGCTCGGCCGGATCAGTCCGCCGTTCCTCGACTTCATCGAATCCTCAGGCGTCACCACGCAGTGGCTATCGCTGACCGAGGTGCTGCGCGGAACCTACAGCTGGACGCCGTTCGTGGCGCCCAATGCGACGGCGGGTGCGTCGCTGGTGACGGGTTCGGTCGCGGTCCTGGCGACGACGCTGGTGGCCGCCGGCGGACTGGCCGGCCTTGCGCTGCGGACCATGCCGGCGCGCGGGCGACTGATCACCGTTCTTCTGGTCGGGCTTGCGCTGCTGGTGGTGGGCTACTCCGGTGGGCTCGGGTCACCGTTCGCCCATCAGGTACAGACGTTCCTCGACGCGGCGGGCACCCCGGTGCGCAACGTCCACAAGCTCGAGCCGCTGATCCGGCTCCCGCTGGCGCTCGGCCTTGCCCATCTACTTAGCCGCGTCCCGCTGCCGGGCAGCGTGCCGCGACGTCAGTGGGTAAGCGCGTTCGCAAATCCCGAGCGAGACAAGCGAGTCGCCGTCGGCATCGTCGTGTTGGTCGCACTCGCGGCGGGCACGTCCTTGGCCTGGACGGGAAGGCTCGCCGCGCCTGGCACATTCAAGGCGATCCCGCAGTACTGGCATGACACCGCCGACTGGCTCGATGCGAACAATGCCAACAATGCCAACAATGCCAACAGGGGCAGGGTGCTGGTGGTGCCCGGTGCCCCGTTCGCCACCCAGACGTGGGGCAACAGCCACGACGAACCGCTGCAGGTGCTCGGTGACAGCCCATGGGGGGTGCGCGATTCGATTCCGCTGACACCACCGCAAACCATCCGTGCGCTGGACTCGGTGCAGCGATTGTTCGCGGCGGGGCGCCCGTCCGCTGGGCTCGCCGATACCCTTGCCCGGCAAGGCATCTCGTACGTCGTGATGCGCAACGATCTCGACCCCGACGCATCGCGTTCGGCACGCCCCCTTCTGGTTCACCGCACCATCGACGGATCGCCTGGCCTGACGAAGGTGGCGCAGTTCGGCGACCCGGTCGGCCCTGGCACGCTGGACGGGTTCATCAGCGATAGCGGCCTGCGTCCGCGCTACCCGGCCGTGGAGATCTACCGCGTGGACCCGGGACCGCATTCCGTGCCCACCCACCCGTACCTCACCGACGTCGACGCGATGGCCCGCGTCGACGGAGGACCGGAGGCGCTACTGCGACTCGACGAGCGCAGGCGTCTGCTTGGCCAGCCACCGCTTGGCCCCATGCTGCTTACCAACGATGCCGAACGCGCCGGGCTACCCGTCCCCGTCGTCACCGTCACCGACAGCCCGCTCGCGCGGGAGACCGACTACGGCCGCGTCGACGATCACTCGTCGGCGATCCGCGCCCCCGGCGACACCAGGCACACCTTCAACCGGGTCCTCGACTACCCGGCAGGCGGCGCCGACCTCGTCTACGGAAAGTGGCCTGGCGGAAGGATTTCCACGTCGAGTTCGGCGGCTGACTCGACGTCGCTGCCCAACGTCGCCACCGCGCTCAGTCCTGCCGCGGCCATCGACGGGGACTCGTCAACCAGCTGGGTGTCCAGCGCTCTGCAGGCCGCGGTCGGGCAGTGGTTGCAGGTCGACTTCGACCACCCCATCGCCAACGCGACCATCACCATCACACCGAGCGCCACCGCGGTCGGCGCGCAGGTCCGACGCATCGAGGTGGCAACCGCCAACGGCACCAGCACGATTCGGTTCGACGAACCTGGCAAACCGCTCACCGCCGCCCTGCCGTACGGCGAGACCCCGTGGGTCCGGTTCACCGCGGTCGGCACCAACGACGGCTCGCCGGGGGTCCAGTTCGGCATCACCGACTTCACCGTCACCCAGTACGACGCATCCGGATTCGCCCACCCCGTCAGCCTGCGGCACACCGTCATGGTTCCCGGTCCGCCACCCGGATCGTCTGTCGCGCAATGGGATCTGGGATCCGATCTGCTCGGCCGCCCCGGCTGCGCGGACGGCCCCGTCGGCGTGCTGTGCGCGGCGGCCATGGCGTCATCGCCGGAGGAGCCGGTCAACCTGAGCCGCACGCTGACCGTGCCCGAGGCCACCGAGGTCGTGCCGACGGTGTGGCTGCGTGCGCGGCAAGGGCCCAACCTTGCCGACCTGATCAGACCGCCAGGCACCACGTACGCGGTGGGCGATGCCGACCCGATCGACGTTCTCGGTTCGACCTACGCCGCCACCGACGGCGACCCGCGCACCGCGTGGACCGCACCGCAGAACGTGGTGCAGCACCGGACGGCTCCCAGCCTTCAGGTCCGCCTGCCCGCCCCGACGGACGTCACCGCACTGCGGCTGACGCCGAGCTCGTCGCCGTTGCCCGCGCACCCGACGATGGTCGCCGTCGATCTCGGCGACGGACCACAGGTCCGGCGGCTCGACCCCCACGGCGGAGCTCAGACGGTGCCGTTGCGCCCAAGGGTGACGGACACCATCAAGCTGTCGATCCTGGACTGGGACGACGTGATCGACCGCACCGCACTGGGTTTCGACCAACTCAAGCCGCCAGGCCTGGCAGAGATCGCCGCACTCGACGCCCGCGGAGCTCCGATCGCCGCCGCCGACCCGACGCGCAACCGCGCCAGGCCCATCGCACTGCCATGCGGGCGCGGCCCCATCATCGCCATCGCAGGCCAGTTCCTGCAGACGTCGGTCACCACCACCGTCGGCGCCCTGCTCGACGACGAACCCATCGCCGCGCGACCGTGCCAGACCGCGCCGATCGCCCTGCCTGCCGGAGAGCAGGAGTTGCTGATCAGCCCCGGCCCGGCGTTCGTCGTCGACGGAGTCCAGTTGGCGGGCCCGCTCGCCGCGCAGGTGCGCGGCGCCACTGCCACACCGGTCAAGACCGGAGCCTGGTCGTCCGATCACCGCGAGGTCGACGTCACGTCGTCTCCAACGTCGCGTGTGCTGGTGGTGCCCGAGAGCATCAACCCCGGATGGCGGGCGCACGCACCCAACGGGACCACCCTGACCCCGGTGACGGTCAACGGGTGGCAACAGGGCTGGGTGGTTCCGCCGGGCACCTCCGGCCTGATCGTCCTGGAGTTCGCCTCCGACACCGCCTACCGCATCGGGTTGTTCGGCGGTCTGGCGCTGCTGCCGTTGCTGGCTCTGTTGGCCTGGCTGCCGGTCCGCAGGAAGACAGCGCCCGGCGAACCGGCGCGCCCATGGCAGCCCGGCACCCTGGTGGCCGGACTCGCCGTCCTCGCAGCGGGATTCGTCGCTGCGGGTCCGGTGGGCGCCGCGGTGGTCGCCGCCTGCATCGCGCTGCGCCGGTTGCTGCCACCAAAGTGGTCGGACCGGGTGACGCTCGGCGCCGCGGCAGGCGGGCTGATCCTGGCGGGCGCCGTGCTCAGCCGATACCCGTGGCGCTCGGTCGACGGCTACCTCGGCCACTCCTGGGGCGTGCAGTTGCTGGCGCTCGTCAGCGTGGGTGCGCTGGCCGCGTCGGTGGTGCCGGTGACGCGACGCCCGACGTAGCGACACCGCCCTTTCGCGCCCGTCCCTCAGTTCGCGTGCCTAGAGTCGGCGGAGTGCCACTAACGAACACGGCGCGCGGCGCCATCGACACCGCCGACCTCGGCGTCACGCTCATGCACGAACACGTCTTCATGATGACCACCGAGATCACGGAGAACTACCCAGAGGGGTGGGGCGACGGCGCCAAACGCGAGGCCCACGCCATCGAACGGCTCAACGAACTGAAGTCGCGCGGCGTGGACACCATCGTCGACCTCACCGTGATCGGCCTCGGCCGCTACATTCCGCGCATCGCGCGGATCGCGGCAGCCACCGAGCTGAACATCGTGGTGGCCACCGGCCTCTACACCTTCAACGACGTCCCGATGCACTTCCACTTCGTCGGCCCGGGTACCGCGTTCGGCGGCCCGGAGACCATGACCGAGATGTTCGTCCGCGACATCGAGCACGGCATCGCCGACACCGGCATCAAGGCCTCAATCCTGAAGTGCGCCACCGACGAACCCGGCGTGACACCGGGGGTGGAGCGGGTGCTGCGGGCCGTGGCGGCCGCACACCGGCAGACCGGGGTGCCGATCTCTACCCACACGCACGCCGCATCGCGCCGCGGTCTGGAGCAGCAAGCCATCTTCGCCGAGGAGGGCGTCGACCTGTCCCGCGTGGTCATCGGCCACTCCGGCGACTCCACCGACATCGCCTACCTGGAGGAGCTCATCGCCGCAGGCTCCTACATCGGCATGGACCGGTTCGGCATCGACGCCTACCTGTCCACCGAGGAGCGCGTGAAGACCGTCGCGACGATGTGCGAGCGCGGCCACGCCGACCGGATGGTGTTGTCCCACGACGCGGCCTGCTACTTCGACGCCGTGCCCGAGGAGTTGCTGCCGGTGGCGCTGCCCAACTGGCACTACCTGCACATCCACAACGACGTGATTCCCGCGCTTAAGGAACGCGGCGTGACCGACGAACAACTCACCACCATGCTGGTGGACAATCCACGCCGGGTCTTCGAGAACCAAGGCGGGTATTGAGATGACCGCTCCCGTGCCTCCGATCGGTGCGCAGTTCTCGGCGTTGGCCGCGGCGTCGCCGGACGAACCGGCAGTCACCTGCGAGGGACGCACGCTCACCCGTGCCGAACTCGACGCGTCCACCAACCGGCTGGCCCGTGCGTACGCAGAACTCGGTGTCGGACAGGGCGATTACGTGACCATCGTGATGCCCAACTCGATCGAATGGGCGCAGGCGGTACTGGCCACCTGGAAGCTGGGCGCAACTCCGACGCCACTGTCGGCGCGGCTGCCCGAACCCGAGTTGACTGCGCTGTTGGAATTACGGCCGCCGGCGTTGCTGGTCGGCCGCGACCATCCCAACGGCCACTTGCCCAGCTTGCCAAGGGATTTCACACCGGATCCCGCGTTGTCCGATGGGAATCTGCCGGAAATGGTGTCGCCGGTGTGGAAGTCGATGGCCTCCGGCGGCAGCACGGGCCGACCCAAGCTCATCGAAGCGGGCGGCGACAGTCGGTTCCCCGCGGCGGCGGGGTATCCACTCGGCGCCCAAGAGGGCGACGTCAACCTGCTCTCGGTGCCGTTGAGCCACAACACGGGCTTCACCACGTTCGCAGTCGGCGTCGTCCAGGGACACCACCTCGTGCTCATGCCGCGGTTCGAGCCCCACGAGTTCCTGCGACTCGTCACCGACCACCGGGTCACGTTCCTCGCCACGGTGCCGACGATCATGCAGCGCCTGCTGCCGGTGTACCGCGCCGACCCGGATGCCTACGACCTGTCGTCGATCCGGCGATTCTGGCACCTCGCCTCCGCATGCCCGCCGGCGATCAAGGAGGCGTGGATCGATCTGCTCGGGCCCGAGGTGGTTTGGGAACTGTACGGCGGCACGGAATTACAGGCGTTGACGTTCATCCGCGGCGACCAGTGGCTGACGCATCGCGGGTCGGTCGGCGTCGTCGTCGCCGGCGAGATGAAGGTGCTCGACGACGACGGGAACGAGTGCCCACCGGGCGTGATCGGCGAAATCTACATGCGTCCCGCACCGGGCAGCGCACCCACCTACCGGTATGTCGGCGCGGCCGCAAAGAGCCGCGACGGCTGGGACTCGCTGGGTGACCTCGGATACTTCGACGCCGAGGGCTTCCTCTACCTCAACGACCGCCGCGTCGACATGTTCACCGTCGGAGGCCGCAACGTCTATCCCGCCGAGATCGAGTCGGCCCTGTCGGCCCACCCGAATGTGCTGTCCTGCTTGGTGATTGGGGTCCCCGATGACGACGCGGGCGACCTGGGCCAGGTGCCCTACGCCATTGTGCAGGCCGATGGCCTCGACGAAGCCGCGGTGATCGCATTCCTGTCCGACCGGCTCGAAAGCTACAAGGTGCCGCGCACCGTCGAGTTCGTCGATCGGCCGCTGCGTGACGATGCCGGCAAGGCGCGCCGATCGGCGGTGCGCGCCGAGATCATCTCGCGGCGGGCCGGCTAGCGCACTTCCACTGCGCTCAGGGTCGTGATTTCGCCGGATTCCACAGCCCTCAGTGCACTCAACGTGCCACTGCAGGCTCTGGCGCGTCCGTGACCGAGCTGTCCAGCGGCGTCACGTCGTTCCTTCTCTCCCAGCGCCGCAACGCTTCCCGGCACGGCGACTCGACCAGCGAGTAGCTCACCGCGGCGACCGCGAAGCCGATGACGACCGTCAACACCAAGACCACCGGCATGTGCCCGTTGAACTGGAACGCGCCGATCATCGGGAACACCATGGCCAACGCGGCGAGGTGCCAGACGAACAGTCCGTACGACCAGCGGCCCAGCGTCACCATGGTGGTGCTGGCCAAGAAGCGGTGGCTGGTGTCGGGCCGGTCGAGGACCAGCGGCGCCAACAGGGCTGCCGCCACGATCGAACCCATCGCCGTCTTGATCACGAACTGGCCGAGATTGCCTGGGATGAGACCCTCGGGGCCTGCCAGCGGCGAAGCGGCCACCCCATATGCGGCGAGCACGATCAGCGCCGTCGGGATGCGGCGGCGCGCCAGCCGGTGCACCCAACCGACCGGGCTGACGGTCAGCTCCGCCAGCACCATGCCCGCGGCGAACCAGGAGAAGAAGGCGGGCGGCCAGGTCAGCGGGTTGACCCCGAAGGGCGTCTCGAAGGGGATCAGTCCCCAGCCGAAGCTGGCCACCGCGACGGCCAAGATGACCGGGATGCGCGCACGGACCGGCAGCCTGCGGGCCAGCAGCGCCAGGAATGGCAGCGCCAGGTAGAAGGTGACCTCGACCGACAGGCTCCACATCTGGGTCAGGCCCGCGGTCAACGTCAACGGCACGTAGATCTGGGTCAGCGTCAGATGGGCCAGCCACACCACCAGGTCAGCCTTGACGTCGGGCAACAGACACAGGATCACCACGACGGCCACTAGGTAGCCGGGCATGATGCGCACGATCCGCGACCGCAGATAGTGCCCCGTCGGAGGGGTGTGCCGAAGACCACGCGCGGCGGCGGCGTGCCCGCGCCACAGCAGGTATCCCGACAGCGCGAAGAAGACGGCGACGGCGAGGTCGAACCGGCCGAGTAGCCGGCCGGTGGCCCACGTGGTGTGCCCGGTCTGGAAGCCGACGTGGGTGATCACGACGCCGATGGCCGCGCAGGCGCGCATACCCTCGACCGAGGGAAGGAACCCCCGCTGCCCGCCGGTCTCGATCCCCCGGTCGCTGCGCTCCCCCGCGCCGGTCTCGATCCCCCGGTCGCTGCGCTCCTGCCCGCCGGTCTCATCCACGGCGCCCAGTGTGCCGTATGCACTCGGAGCGAGCGTCGGCCCCAACCCGAGACTGTTAGGGTCGTTCGAGTTGCCTCCGCCGCCTGGTCTAGGCAGGTGGCGGCATGTGGACACCGAGTCGTGTGGTCACCAAGAGGACGAGGAGGCACGGTTTGAACCGCGCTGTGGCGCTGCGTATCGCAGCGTGCGGGCTCATGGGATTGGGCGCCGCCCTCCTCATCGCCGCGCT
>JAOPVF010000065.1 GCA_025963195.1 Mycobacterium sp.
TTCATCTCGCTGCTCGCCATATCCGACTCAGCAGATCGGGGCTCAGATGTTCCTTGTGCAAGTATGCGGCGGCTCCGCAGTCCGCGGCAGCAGCAGAAATGTCCTCGAGGTCGTAAGTCGACATCAGCACAACCATCAAATCCGGTCGCGCAGCATGGATTTGCCTGGCGGCTTCGATTCCTCCCATTCCCGGCATGTGGATGTCCATCAACACGATGTCCGCGTCGCCGTCCCGAATGAGCTCGACCGCTGATTCACCGGTCTCGCATTCGCCGGCCATCACGAAATCATCCATCGCATCGAGGGTGGCGGCGGTAGCCCGCCGGAAACCGGCCTGGTCGTCGACGACCCAGACCCGCACGCACTCGTCCGCCACCGGGCCAGCGTGCCAGGCATGTTTGCCGCGCACCATGGTGTACACACCACCATTTGCAGCCGATCAATCGACACGATCAAGCCGATCCGTGGTTGTCGAGGAACATCAGCACAGCTTTGACTCGCCGATCAACAGCGTCGTCAACGGTCAACTCGAGTTTGGCGAAGATCGAGTTGATGTGCTTTTCCACCGCCCTCTGAGACAACACCAGCCGCTGCGCAACCGTTCGATTGCTGAAGCCGGTTGCTAGTTCGCTGAGGACCTCGCGTTCCCTGGGGGTCAACCGGCTCAGAGTCGCGACGGAACGAGGTTGAGCGAGCAGCGCCTCAACCACCAGGGGATCGAGCACCGTCCCACCGCTCGCCACCTGGCGAACGGCCTCGGCGAGCTCGTCGAAATGCGATATCCGTTCCTTCAAGAGATATCCCCGGCCCGCCGTACCGCCCTCCAACAGCCCCGTGGCGTAGCTCGGCTCGGCGTAGTTGGACAACACGATTACACCGACGGCCGGATGCGCCGTCCGCATCCACCGTGCCAGTCGAATCCCTTCATCGGTCGACGTGGGTGGCATGCGAACGTCGGTGACCAGAATCGTCGGTCGATGCCGTTCCACGAGCTCGACCGCTGAGTCGTAGTCCTCGGCGACACCGACGAGGGTTACGTCGGGGTTGGTCGACAACGCCCGGCAGACGCTATCCCGCACCAGCAGGGAATCCTCTGCGATGACGATCGATATTCGATCACCCACGTTGCCGCCGCCCCTCCCCGATCGATCGTGATCACCAATCACGATCGCTGCCGGAAGCCGGCAGTGTCGAGTTTTCGAATTATCGCCCATCGACCCAACTCCGACAGCGCGACGTCCGGTCAAACGGCGATCACCTGGACAGTAGGGGACGGCCCTCCGGTTCGCGGGCCAATCGGGTCGCATAGCGGTAGTCGGCACCCGGTCGGCGGCGACGGCCTCAGCGGCGCAAATAGAATCCCGCCGATTTGATGGCTGCTCAAGCGACGGCGTTTGCGGCATGGTGACCAGGACATCAAGACCACGCGAATCGCAGGGGCGGCAACGGGTTGCCATCCGCGGCGCGCCCGGCCGGAGGCACGCCCGTGTTCACATCACCCGCCCCTAAGGCACGCCCATCGACGCGAGCACGATCCATGCCGCCAGTGGCACCGGTCGGGAAGCGCGCGGCATGACCGACGTCATCGTCGCCACGAAGCCGGCGGCCCCTTCCGGAGTGCAGACCGAAAGACCCGCGACGTCGCAGCCCCGCGACGTCTTCTTGCCGGGAAACGCGCGGCGTGAGACCGTCTTCGGCACGCTGCGCCGCAGGCTTCGATGGCCGCTGGGGATCTATACGACTCCGGTCGTCATCCTCGTCGTATGGGAGATCCTCGCCCAGGCGGGCACCCTCAAGCCGACGTACGCACCTGCACCGACCGACATCATCGGCACGACGGTGACGCTGTGGCGCGACGGAGTCCTTGGGCCTGATCTCGCTATCTCGTTGCAGCGGGCAGGGATCGGCCTGGCGATCGGCTTGAGCGTCGGCATCGTGACCGGTGTGCTCGGCGGCTTCCTGCGCAGCGGCGAGTATCTGTTCAACGGGCTCGCGCAGATCCTGAACACCATCCCGCTGCTCGCGGTGTTGCCGTTGATGGTCGTGTGGTTCGGCATCGACGAGCTGACGAAGGTCCTGCTGATCGCGTTCGGTGCGGGCGTGCCGATGTACGTGAACCTCTTCGCCGCGATCCGCGGCGTCGACCAACGCCTCATCGAGATGGCCCGCACCACGGGGGCTGGTCCGTGGCGCGTGGTCACCCGCGTGCTGGTGCCCGGCGCGCTACCTGGCTTCCTGGTGGGTCTTCGGTTCTCGCTGGCCTACAGCATCCTCGGATTGGTGGCTGCCGAGACGGTGAACGCGGATTCGGGACTCGGCTTCCTGATCACGCAGGCCCAGACCTATCTGCAGACCAACAAGGTCTTCGTCGGCCTGGTGATCTACTCGATCCTCGGCCTCGTCGCCGATCAGTTCGTCCGCAGCCTCGAGCGGGTGCTGCTGCGCTGGCGACCCAGTTACGAGGCGTCATGAACAGCGCCGTCGTGACCGCACCCCGTCAGCAGACGGGGGTGCTCGTCGAGCAGGTCGTCCGAAGGTTCGACGACCGCGTGGTGCTGGACCACCTCGATCTGACGATCGGGGACGAGGAGCTCGTCGTCCTGCTGGGGCCCTCTGGCTGCGGCAAGAGCACCCTATTGCGCTTGTTGGCCGGGTTGGACAAACCGGATGGTGGCCGCATCGAGGTGCCCGCGAAACGGGCGATCGTGTTCCAGGCCGACCGGCTGCTCCCATGGCAACGCGTTCTTCGCAACGTCACGTTGGGCCTGCGTGGCCAGGACGCCGACCAGCGTGCGCGTAAGGCGTTGGCCGAGGTCAATTTGACCGGGCGCGAGAAGGCTTGGCCCAAGCAGCTTTCCGGCGGTGAGGCCCAGCGCGTCGCGCTGGCCCGTGCCTTGGTGTCGGAGCCGGAGCTGATCCTTCTCGATGAGCCGTTCGCATCGCTGGACGCGATCACCCGGGTGCGGATGCACGATCTGGTTCGCGAACTGCGCCGCAAGCACCACGCCTCGATGCTGCTCGTCACCCACGACGTCGACGAGGCGATCGCCTTGGCCGACCGCATCGTCGTGATGAGCAACGGGCGCATCGGCAATGCCCACCGCGTCGAACTCTCGCAGGCCGATCGCGAGGCGAGCGTGGCCCGCGAAGGAATCCGCGCGGCCCTGCTGGCAGACCTTGGTCTGGCCAGCCAGCACTGAACGTTTCGTAACACTCGAAGAGAACACACAGGAGAACCCATGTCCCACAAGTCGTTCCGACTCGTCAGCGCGGCTGTGCTGCTCACGGTGGCGAGCGCTCTGGCTGCCTGTGGCTCCTCGACGGACAGCTCCGACGCCACGCCAGGCCCGTTGAGCGGGACGGCAGGCAGCAACAGTCACCCGGAGTGGAGCCAGTACACCTTCACCATCGGCGACAACGGCGGCGACGGGACCGAGGAACTGGCGAAGGTCACTGGCGTGTTCGACGATGCGCCGTACAAGGTGAAGTTCGCCCGGTTCGACTACGGTCCACCGCTGGTGCAAGCGGCCGTTTCCGGTGATATCGACCTCGGTTCCGTGGGCGACGTCCCACCGATCACCGGGGCGGCAAAGCAGTTCGGCTTCAAGATCGTCGCCGTCCAGCGCGGCGCCGACCCGACCAAGGCGGCCGAGAACATCATCGTGCCCAAGGATTCGCCGATCCAGACGCTGGCCGACCTCAGGGGCAAGCGGCTTGCCGTCCCGCAGGGCAGCTCAGCGCATGGCTTGGCGCTGCTCGCCCTCAAGAGCGTGGGTCTGACACCCAAGGACGTCCAGTTGGTCTATCTCAGCCCGGCGGCGGGCGGCACGGCGTTCAACACCGGCAAGGTGGACGCGTGGTCCATCTGGAACCCACAGTCGGCACTCGCGGTGAAGAACGGCGCGCGGATCGTCGCCAAGGGCCTTCCGCCGATCGACCAGGTCAACAACTACTACGTGGCGAGCGACAAGTCGCTCAACGATCCGGTCCGTCGCGCTGCACTCGCCGACGTGCTCACCCGCGTAAGCCGCGAATTCAATTGGGCGCAGCAGAATCCCGACCAGTACGCGAAGGCCATCGCCAAGGAGACGGGTGTGCCGATCGAGGACGCCAGGACCACCGTGGACTCGTACCCGTTCAAGATCACCCAGTTCCTCCCCGAAGACCTCAAGGCCGAGCAGGCTCTCAGTGACGCGTTCTTCGAGGCGGGCGAGATCACCAAGCAGGTCGACGTCAACACCCTGGCCGACAATCTGCTGCCCGACGGCTTCGACAGCTCGAAGTTGTCATGAGCGCGTCGTTGCGCGAACTGCACCTCAACGCCTTCCTCATGGAGGCGGGTCATCACGAGGCGGCATGGCGGCTGCCGGAGAGCAACGCGCGCGCCGACTTCGACCTGGGGCACTGGATCGCGTTGGCGCAGTTGGCCGAGGAGGCCAAGTTCGACTCGCTGTTCCTCGCCGACGGGCCCGCGCTCACCGGCGACGGTGAGTTCCGTCCGCCTGGCCAGCTCGAACCACTGACCCTGCTGACCGCGCTGGCGCAGCACACCAGCCGCATCGGGCTGATCGCCACCGTGTCGTCGACCTACAACGAGCCCTACAACCTGGCGCGCAGGCTGGCCTCGGTCGATCACGTCAGCGGCGGGCGCGCCGGATGGAACATCGTGACGTCGGCGGGTGCCGACGAAGCCGCCAACTTCGGCCTCGACGACCGGCCCAACCATGCCGTGCGCTACGTGCGCGCCAACGAGTTCCTCCAGGTCGCCAAGGCCCTGTGGGACAGCTGGGAGAGCGAAGCCGTTCTCGCCGACAAGGCGTCGGGCCGCTACGCCGACCCCGCCCGCCTGCATGCCATCGGGCACGTCGGCAGCCACTTCAAGGTCGCAGGAGCACTCAACGTCGAGCGGCCGCCGCAGGGGTATCCGCTCCTGGTGCAAGCGGGATCCTCGGAGGACGGCAAGGACTTCGCCGCCCGTCATGCCGAGGCCATCTTCACCGCCCACCAGACCTACGAACGCGCTGCCGATTTCTACGGTGACATCAAGGCGCGGACGAGGGCAGCGGGTCGCAACCCCGACGCGGTGCTGGTGCTGCCCGGCATCGTGCCGTTCATCGGCTCGACGGAAGCCGAGGCGCAGGCGCTGGCGAAGCGCTTCGACGATCTCCGGGTGCCGCAGTACGGCCTGTGGCAGCTGGCGAACATCTTCGAGACCGACACGTCGGCGTTCGAGCTCGACGAGCCGCTGCCCGACTTCATTCTGGCCCGACCGAAACTGCAAGGCACGCAGAGCCGCTCGGATCTCATCATCGAGATGGCGCAGCGCGAGAACCTCACTGTTCGCGAGGTCCTCTCCCGGCTGGGCGGTGGACGCGGCCACTTCACGTTCGTCGGCACACCGGAGCAGATTGCCGACACGATCATCGCGTGGTTCGAGGGTGGCGCCGCCGACGGTTTCAACATCATGGCTCCAGCCCTGCCGTCGTCGCTCGAAACGTTCATCGAACACGTGCTGCCCATCCTGCGCAGCAAGGGTCTGTTCCGCGAGGAGTATCGCGGCACCACCCTTCGCGACCACTACGGCCTCCCGATCCCGGCGAACCAGTTCCAGACCGACGATGCACACTCTGCGGTGTGACTAACGTTCCACCTGCCCTCGCCATCAAGGGGCTACGCAAGGTCTATGCCGATGGCTTCGTTGCGGTACCGGACCTCGATCTGCAACTCGACGACGGCGCATTCTTCGGTCTGCTCGGACCCAACGGGGCGGGCAAGACCACCCTCATCGGGTCGGTCTGCAACATCGTCAAACCGACCTCCGGTGCGCTGACCGTCTTCGGGCACGACTACCGGACGCGGGAGGCCCGGCGGCTGATCGGCCTTGCCGAGCAGGAGATCAACGTCGACCGCTTCCTGTCGGTGCGGCAGCTCCTGATCTACCACGCTGGTTACCACGGCATCGGACGCAAGACCGCCGTGCGCCGCGCTGACGAACTGCTGGCGCTGTTCCGGCTCGAGAGCAAGGCCGACGGCCGCGCCTACGAACTGTCCGGTGGCATGCAACGCCGTCTCGTCATCGCGCGCGCCTTGATGCACCATCCGCGCTTGCTGATCCTCGACGAGCCGACGGCAGGCGTCGACGTCGAATTGCGGGCCGAGATATGGGGATTCGTCTCCAGGCTCAACGCCGCAGGGACGACGATCCTGCTGACCACGCACTATTTGGAGGAAGCCGAAGCGCTCTGCGACGAGATCGCCGTCATCCGGGCGGGCCGGATCATGGACCGAGGGTCGGCGGCATCCCTGCGCGACCGGTACGAGGCACGCGACATCTCCGAGGTGTACGCACGGGTCATCGCTGCGGAGGTCACCCCGTGAGCGGCGCAGAGGCTCCGACGATCAGGCCGTATGACGAGCCGTTCCGCAGCGAGCGCGCACCGTTCCTCTGGCTCGCCGAGCGGGAGGTGCTGCGGTTCCTCAACATCTGGCAATACTCGATCGTCGGCCCGGTGCTGTCGACCATCCTGTTCGTCATCGTGTTCGGATCGGTGCTTGGCCGCCACGTCGACTCGACCGCCGGCGTGCCCTACGGCCAATTCATCCTCCCCGGTCTGTTCGCACAGGCGATCGTGAACGTCGGATTCTTCAACGGGACGACGAGTCTGTTCGAAGCCCGCCGCGACAAGTACGTCCACGACGTCTTCGCCAGCCCGCTGCGATGGTGGGAGATCAACGCAGCCTTGGTGACCGGTGGCGTCGCCCGCGGGCTGATCGTGGGTGCCGGTGTCCTCGTGATCGGCATGCCGCTGACCCACGGTGGCATTGCCCGGCCCTTCGTGTTCGTGTTCGGCACTCTCGGCGTGCTGGTGGTGGCGGCGCAGACCGGTGTGATCGCAGGCAGTCTGGCGAAGTCCCTCGACCACGTGTACTCGATGGAGTCGATCATCCTGCTGCCGCTCGGATTCCTCGGCGGCATCTTCTACTCCGTCCAGCAGCTGCCACCCGCCTGGGCGGTCGTCAGCCAGTTCAACCCCGTCTTCTGGCTGGTGCAGGTCGAACGCATCGGCATGTTGGGAAGTGGTGACACCAGCGCCGTTTCGGCATTGGCGGTGGTGTGGGGGCTGGCGGCAGCGCTGTCGGTGTGGTCGGCGCTCATCTTCGGCAGGAACCACCTGAAGGCCTAAAAAGGAGTGCTGTGAACGCTGAAGCCATCGAGACACTGTCCACCGACGTACTGGTGATCGGCGGCGGCCCCGCTGGCACGTGGGCCGCCATCAAGGCGGCGCAGGCCGGCGCCGACGTGGTGTTGGCGGACAAGGGCTACACCGGCGCCAGTGGCGCCACCGCCTCGGTCGGCACCGGAATCTGGTACGTCGACGACGTGCCAGAACAGCGTGAGGCGGCGATGGCCAGCCGTGAGGCCCTCGGCGGTCACCTCGCCGAGCGCGACTGGATGGCGCGCGTGCTCGACGAAACCCACGCCAGGATGCATGAACTCGGCGAAGTGCAGCGCTACCCGTTCCCGGTAGACGCCAACGGCCAGCCGATCCGCAACGACCTGCAGGGCCCAGAGTACATGCGCAGGCAGCGCACTCGGGTGCAGCGCCTCGGTGTACGCATCCTCGACCACACGCCGGCACTGGAGCTCCTCATCGACGACGACGGTGTGGTGTCGGGTGCGGTGGCGCTGGACCGGGCGTCGGGCCGCAGCGTGCGCGTGGAGGCCGGCGCCGTGGTGCTGGCTGCCGGGGGCTGCGCCTTCCAGTCCAAGACACTCGGCTGCGACGTCAACACCGGCGACGGCGCACTCATGGCGGTGGAGGCGGGCGCGGTGCTGTCGGGCATGGAGTTCTCGAGTGCGTATGCCATTGCGCCCAAGGGCACTTCGCTGACGAAGACCGCCTACTACTCGTGGGCGAGCTTCTACCGCGAGGACAGGACTGTGCTCGAGGGCGCAGCCAATTACGGTGGCCGGTCGGTGATAGCCAAGACCCTGCTATCCGAGCCGGTCTTTGCACGGCTCGACCGCGCCACCGAGGCCGAGCAAATCGCCATGCGTCGGGGCCAGCCGAACTTCTTCCTGGTATTCGACCGGCTGGGCATCGACCCGTTCACCGACTTCTTCGAAATCACGCTGCTCGCCGAGGGAACCGTGCGCGGCACCGGCGGAGTGCGGATCGCCGACTATGCCTGCAGCACCGACGTTCCCGGCCTCTACGCGGCAGGCGACACGGCGACGCGCGAGTTGATCTGCGGTGGCTTCACCGGCGGCGGCAGCCACAATGCGGCGTGGGCGGCGTCGTCGGGGAGTTGGGCAGGGCAGGGGGCCGCGCGCTTCGCGATCGGCCGCGGACGTGCTGGTGCCGGACTGCGCCAGGTCGGAGGAGCCGGAATTCGTCCGACCGGCACGGCCGATCTCGGGCATCGCGACGTGGTCGCCGAGGTCCAACGTCAAGTGTTGCCCTACGAGCTGAACTATCTCCGGCACGGCGAACGGCTCGCCCCTGCACTGAAGTCGTTGCACGACACGTGGTCTGAGGTCAGAGCGGGCCTCGGAGCGGACGGCGAGGACCGCTTCCGGGCGCGTGAGGCGGCGGCGATGGTCGCCCACGGCCGCTGGATGTACCACGCCGCGCTGTCCCGCACCGAGTCCCGCGGGATGCACAAGCGGGCCGACTACCCAACGCAGGACCCGGAGCAGCGCCGTCGGCTCCTCACCGGGGGGCTGGACGAAGTGTGGAGCCGACCGGAGTCGCCGAGGTCTGCGCTGGTGGACGGGCACGCTGCATGATCGAGATCGTCGCGTCGGAGCGCTGCATCGCGTGCGACCGCTGCATCGACGTGTGCCCCACCAGGGTGTTCGATCGTGGTCCGGACGGAGTCCCGGTGATCGCCAGGCATTCGAACTGCCAGACGTGCTTTCAGTGCGAGGCGTACTGCCCGACCGACGCGTTGTTCGTCTCTCCATTGGCGACGCCTGCGGCTGCCGACTCCGGATTCCGCGACACCGTGGGGCTGGCCACCGCCGGCGTGCTCGGGAGCTACCGGCGCGAATTGGGGTGGGGGAGCGGGCGCGCACTCGGCGCCCGCACGGCCGTGGGACCGGACTATCCGGATTGACGACGACGCAGCACCCGGACTAGCGGCGTAGCTTGGCCTTGACCTCGCGGGCGCTCGGATTGGTCAACGTCGACCCGTCGGGAAACTTGACCGTTGGCACGGTCTGGTTCCCGCGGTTGACCGACATGACGAACTCGGCGGCCGACGGCTCGGCTTCGATGTCGATCTCGGTCCAGGTGATTCCCTCGGACTTCAGCCCACGTTTGAGCTGGGCGCAGAAGCCACACCACGACGTGGTGTACATGGTCAATCCCGACGTTTCCGCAGCACTCATAAGTCAGTCAACATAGCCGAACGCGCGTTCATGCCCGGACACGACCGCCGCGGACGCGAGGAGCAAGACAGCAGGTGCCGCGGCAGCAATTGTCGCAGCGCC
Organism: Mycobacterium sp.; assembly: GCA_025963195.1. GTDB lineage: Bacteria > Actinomycetota > Actinomycetes > Mycobacteriales > Mycobacteriaceae > Mycobacterium. The sequence continues at coordinate 9,497 of JAOPVF010000065.1, forward strand.
CTGCCAAGATGGACGCCATGCCGCTCGAGGCTCCCGACGCCACACTCCTGAACGACCTCGACGACGAACAACGCGAGGCGGTGCAGGCGCCGCGGGGACCGGTGTGCGTGCTGGCCGGCGCGGGCACGGGCAAGACCCGCACCATCACCCGGCGTATCGCCTACCTGGTGTCCGCCGGTCACGTCTCGCCAGGCCAGGTGCTTGCCGTGACGTTCACGTCACGGGCGGCGGGGGAGATGCGGGCCCGGTTGCGGTCCCTCGACGCCGAATCCGGTGCCGGATCCGCCGGGGTGCAGGCCGTGACGTTTCACGCCGCGGCACGCAGGCAGCTGCAGTACTTCTGGCCCCGTCTGGTCGGCGACACGGGTTGGGAACTGCTCGACAGCAAATTCACCGTGGTGGCGCAGGCGGCCAACCGCGCCAAGATGTCGACCAGCACCGACGACGTGCGTGACCTCGCCGGTGAGATCGAATGGGCGAAGTCGTCGTTGATCAGCCCCGAGACCTACCCTGCCGCGGTCGCCGAGGTGGGCCGCGACATCCCGTTCGACGCTGCCAAGATCGCAGCGGTGTACGCCGGATACGAGGAGCTCAAGGCGCGCCGCGACGGCACCACCCTGCTGGACTTCGACGACCTGCTGCTGCACACGGCCGCGGCGATCGAGAACGACGCCGCCGTCGCGCAGGAGTTCCGGGACCGCTACCGGTGTTTCGTCGTCGACGAGTACCAGGACGTCACGCCTCTGCAGCAGCGCGTGCTCGACGCCTGGCTCGGCGACCGCGACGACCTCACCGTCGTCGGCGACGCCAACCAGACCATCTACTCGTTCACCGGGGCCACCCCCGGCTACCTGCTGGACTTCTCCCGGCGCTTCCCCGAGGCGGCGGTGATCCGGCTGGAACGCGACTACCGGTCGACGCCGCAGGTGGTCTCGCTGGCTAACCGGGTGATTGCGGGCGCTCGCGGCCGGATGGCGGGCAGCAGGCTGCACCTGGTCGGCCAGCGCGATGCCGGGCCGGTGCCGACGTTCAGCGAGCACACCGACGAGGTCGCCGAGGCCACCGCCGTCGCCAAGTCCATCAAACGGCTCATCGACGCAGGCATCGCCGCATCGGAGATCGCGGTGCTCTACCGCATCAATGCGCAATCCGAGGTGTACGAGGAAGCGCTCACCGCGGCGAGCATCGCGTTTCAGGTGCGCGGTGGCGAGGGCTTCTTCAGCCGTCAGGAGATCCGGCAGGCGCTGCTGGCGCTACAACGCGCGGCCGAGCGTGGCGTGGCCGATGGTCAGGAGCTGCCGCCGCTGGTCCGCGAACTGCTCGAGCCACTGGGCCTGACCGCCGAGTCGCCGTCGGGTGTCAAGGCCAGGGAGCGCTGGGAGGCGCTCGCCGCGCTGGCGGAACTGGTCGACGAGGAGGTCGCCGTGCGGCCGGCGCTGGACCTGCGCGCGTTGGTGGCCGAGCTGCGCCAGCGCGCCGACGCGCGCCACCCGCCGGTGGTGCAGGGCGTCACGCTGGCCTCCCTGCACGCCGCCAAGGGACTGGAGTGGGATGCGGTGTTCCTGGTGGGTCTTGCCGACGGCACGCTGCCCATCTCCCATGCGCTCACGCACGGCCAGGAGAGCGAACCGGTCGAAGAGGAACGCCGGCTGCTCTATGTCGGAATCACCAGGGCGCGAATTCATTTGGCGCTCAGCTGGGCGCTGGCGCGGGCGCCGGGCGGGCGGCAGGGCAGGCGGCCGTCACGATTCCTCAACGGCATCATCCCGCAGTCGAGCAACGACAACGGCCCAAGCCGGCCCCGCAAGCAACGCGGCCCCACCCCACGGTGCCGGGTGTGCAACGGGGCGTTGACCACGCCTACAGCCGTCATGCTGCGCCGATGTGAGACATGCCCGTCGGACATCGATGAGGAATTGCTCGCCGAACTCAAGGAGTGGCGGCTGCGCACCGCCAAGGAGATGGGCGTGCCCGCCTACGTGGTGTTCACCGACAACACCTTGATCGCGATTGCCGAGACGCTGCCGGGCGACGACGCCGCGCTCGTCGCCATCCCCGGCATCGGCGCACGCAAGCTGGAGCAGTTCGGCCCCGACGTTCTTGAGCTGGTCCGCAACCGTTAGCGAATACTGCCAACGGTCGAAAATATATTGCCAAAACCGCAGGTCAGAAAATCGCTTGTCACCTTTGCGTGCTAACGTCTAACCTCAGATGCGCCCTGCGGGGCGTCCCAGCAGACGGAAAGGAGGGGCCAACATCATGGTGAATGTCAAAACGTTTTCAGGCGTAAACGTCGGCGTTGCCGGCATGTCGTGGACCCTCCAGGTCTCTGGGTCGGCCGCTGCCGCGGCGCACCCCGCCGCGGCATACGCCGTGAGCGGCGCGCAGGCGATTACGCCGCCCAAGCGCCGCCGGCACGCCGCCGCCGCGACCGTCGCGTCCTTGAAACGAGGCACCACTTAGGTAGCCCCTCGAAGCCGAAAAGGCCACGGACCCGACACAACGGATCCGTGGCCATTGTTTTCGGAACTCCCGAAACCTGGTCTGAGGATCCATCAAAAGACAGATGGCCCAAGAAGTAGCAGTTACGACCAGGAAGCAGGAGAGACATGTCAGTCCGGACATGCCGCGGAAGGCTGACCGTACCGTGTCATGTCGGCGATCCAGACTTGTGGTTCGCCGAGAGTCCCACCGAACTGGAGCAGGCCAAGGCGCTGTGCGAGGAGTGCCCGATCCGGCGTGAGTGCCTGACGTTGGCATTGGAACGTCAAGAGCCATGGGGTGTCTGGGGCGGCGAGATCATCGACCGCGGGACCGTCGTGGCGCACAAGCGTCCGCGTGGCCGCCCGCGCAAGAACCCGGCCGAGAACCCCGCTGCGGCGTAGCGGACGGGGCTGCCTGACGTAAGTGGTCAGGCAGCCTCGTCGGCGAACCCTGGAATGAGCTCTGTGGCAAGGGCTCTGGCGGGAATGTTGGCGTCCAGCTGGCAGGCGATCGCGACGTTGGACGCGATCACGCGTAACGGAATGGCCAGCTTTGCAGGCACATCCATCTGCCGTGCGGCCTTGATCTGACCTGCGGCGCGGTCGGGCTTCATGCTCATGGCGGTGATCCGCTGAAGCCACTTGCGCGTGTAGTGGAACACCTCGACCTCGAGCGGCTCCACGTACTGCTTCATCATCTCGTCCATCTCGCGCTTGGACACCTGCTCGCCCTTCTGCACGAACCCGGCCTTCTGCATGGTGGCCAGCAGGTTGTCGTAGTCGTCGTTGAGTGCGTAGCGGGTCGCCAGACCGATTTCGATCGGAATTCCGCCGGGCAGCGGGGCCACGGCGCCGAAGTCGATGACGCCCATCTTCCCTTCGGGCAGCAGCATGAAGTTCCCGGGATGTGCGTCGCCGTGCATCATTTCGAGTCGCCGCGGCGCGTCGTAGGTGAGTTCGAAGAGCCGCGAGCCCATGAAGTCGCGCTGTTCCTGAGTGCCTTCGCGGATGATCACCGACATCGGGACGCCCTCGATCCACTCCTGGATGACGACCTTGGGCGCGCTGGCGACGATGTGCGGGACGACGAAGTGTGGGTGGCCTTCATAGGCCTTGGCGAAGGCGCGCTGGTTGTCGGCCTCCAGCCGATAGTCGAGTTCCATCTCGGTGCGTTCGATCAGCTCGTCGACAACGCCCTGGACGTCCGCACCCGGGGACAGCTGCCTCAGCACGCTGACCATCCGCTTCATGGTCTTCAAGTCGGCGCGCAGCGCCTCGTCGGCACCCGGGTACTGGATCTTGACGGCGACGTCGCGGCCGTCCGACCACACGGCCTTGTGCACCTGTCCGATGCTGGCCGATGCCACGGGTGTGTCGTCGAACGAGGTGAACCGTTCCCGCCACTTCGTGCCCAATTGCGCGTCGAGCACCCGGTGCACCTTCTCCGCCGGAAGAGGGGGTGCTTCGCGCTGCAGCTTGGTCAGGGCCTCGCGATACGGCTTCCCGTACTGCTCGGGGATGGCGGCCTCCATGACCGAAAGCGCCTGGCCGACCTTCATCGCGCCGCCCTTGAGCTCACCGAGCACGGTGAACAACTGTTGGGCGGCCCTGTCCATCATCTCGGCGTTGACCTCGTCCTTGGACGAGCCGGTCAGCCTCTTTCCGAGGCCGAGTGCAGCTCGCCCGGCGATGCCGACGGGAAGGGACGCCAGCTTGGCATTGCGCGCAGCTCGGCCACGTTTGATGTCTGCCACCAGTCCATCATCCATGACGATGCTGAACACCTGTCATCAATGTGCCCATCGGATCGTCAGCACTGGCAGCGTGGATGGCGCGACCAGCGTCGGCTCGCCGTCGAACCGGTGCGGACGTCCACCTCGAGCGTGGTGTCCAGGGTGGCCGGTGGATCGCCTGCCCTCCGGGGGTCGCCCGCGTCGCGGATCGCCTTGATGACGCGATCGACCTGGCTGAGCGCCAATGCCGCGGTGGCCAGCATGGTGGCCCGATCGGCGCTGCCAACGGCGTCGCGTAGTTGGGCGGCCAACGCAGGCCAGGCAGCGTCGCGGTCGCTGCGGTGCAGGTCGGCGCATTGCAGGCAACTGGTCATGCCGGGAATGACCAGCGGGCCGACCAGGCCCGTGCCATCCCGCACGCGCACCGGCAGGTGCGGCACCCTGGCGTCGTGCAGGTCTCGCACCACGCGGGGATCGGTGACCAGGAAGTCGGACAGCACCACCAGATCGGTGGTGCCCGGCCGGACACCGGCGTGGCTGAGGCTGCTGTGCCTGACCCTGGCACCCGAACACCGCAACGCGCCGGCCAGCAGATCGGACAGCGGCCCGCGGCCGTGGATGCGGATCGACGCCGAGCGGGCAGGCGGCGGTGCCGTCGTCACGACCCCTGTGGCGACTAGCGAGGCGACCAGCTCGGCCACGGCTTCCGCGTCCACGACGCCCCGGTTCACCGCGAGGGCCTCGAGCTCGGTCATGACGACGCCGGACTGCATGACGCGCAGCAGGTCGGCCAGTGCGGCGGTGGACAATCCGTCCGGCGGGCGAACCAGCATGGCGCGCCGAGGGTCCCAGCCCACCTGAACGGCACCGTCGGGGCGCATGAGCACCGGCATCGCCGGGTCGAGCACATACCGGGTCATCCGACGACTGTGCCACGGGTGACGGCCTCGGCGTTTTAGTTATCCACAGGCCTTCGGCTAGTCGTCGGTGCGCTTGTCCTCGTCGTTCTGCAGGTCTGCGATCGCCTGCTCGATCCCGCTGGTGTCGCCGCCGACGACGCTGTCGATGAACGCGGCGGGCTCGTCGAGGTCCTCGGCACGCGGCAGCAGGTCCGGGTGCTGCCATACGGTGTCTCGGGCGTCGGAGCCGACGGCCTCGGTCAGCCGCTCCCACAGTGCCGCGGCCTCCCGTAGCTTGCGCGGCCGCAACTCCAGCCCGACGAGGGTGGCGAACGTCTGCTCGGCGGGGCCGCCGGTGGCGCGGCGACGGCGCAGCACCTCGCTCAGCGCCGACGTGCCCGGAATCCGGTCGCCGAGGGCGTCGTTCACGACCGTCTGCACCCATCCCTCGATGAGCGCGAGCAGCGTCTCGAGCCGCTCCAGCGCCGCGACCTGCTCGGGTGTCGCCTTCGGCTCGAAGATGCCCTGGTTGAGCAGCTGCTCCATGGCCGACGGATCGGCAAGCGATTCGGGGTTGAAGCTGCGGGTGAACTCCTCCAGCCCGCTGGTGTCGACCTTCATGCCCCGTGCGAATGCCTCGACGGCGCTGAGCAACTGACTGGACAGCCACGGCACGTGGCTGAACAACCGGTGGTGCGCTGCCTCGCGGGCGGCCAGGAACGTCAGGATCTCGCTGCGCGGTTGTTCGAGGCCCTCGGCGAGCGCCTCGATGGCGTCGGGCATCAGCGCGGCGACCCCCTTAGGGCCAAGCGGCAGTCCGATGTCGGTGGAGGTCAACACTTCTCGCGACAGCGTGCCGAGGGCCTGGCCCAGTTGTGAACCGAACGCCATGCCGCCCATCTGCGACATCATCGCCAGCAGCGGGCCTGCCATGCTCTTGGCCTCATCGGGCAGAGTCGATGCCCACACTCCTGAGATCTGTTCGGCCACCGGATCGCACAACCGCTTCCAGGTACCCAGCGTGTTGTCGATCCAGTCGCTGGGCGTCCACGCCGTCGACCTGGTGGTGCCTGCGGGCAGTGGCGTCACGCCGTCGAGCCAGGTTTCGGCCAGGCGGACGGCATCGGCGATGGCGCTCGTGGTGGCCTCGGGGATCGGCTTGACGAAGCCGATCGAGTTGGACGCCAGCTGACGGGCGAGGTCGTAGTTCACCGGGCCGGACTGCGAGCCGCCGCCCATCACGTTGCCGCCGCTGAACATCTCGCCGAGCTTGGTGAAGATCTGGCCCAGGTCAGACATGTCGAATCCGGCCCCGCCGAAGCCGAACGGATCGGACGGAGAGCCAGGATTCGGGTCCTTCTCGGTCTTGTCGCGGTCGGGGTCGTCCCCGGAGGAGAAGCCGAAGGGCAGGTCAGACATGCTTCAACGGTACTCACCCTGGGGGCCCCACGTGGGCACGCGGGTCACGCTGAGAGTGAATATTCGCCCGCCAGGGCGCAGCGACCGGGGGATTGGCTGGGCAGAGCCTTAATGTGGGCGTCGTGAACAGGCGGATTCTGACCCTGGTGGTGGCGCTGGTGCCGATCGTGACGTTCGGTGTACTGCTGTCGGCGGTGGCGGTGCCCTTCGTTGCGCTGGGTCCGGGTCCGACGTTCGACACGCTCGGTGAGGTCGACGGCAAGGAGGTCGTCGACATCGAGGGGACCAAGGTCTATCCCACCTCGGGGCACCTCAACATGACCACCGTGTCGCAGAGCGACGGCATCACGCTGGGCGAGGCGCTGGCGCTGTGGATGTCGGGCCGCGATCAGCTGGTGCCAAGGGACCTGGTCTATCCGCCGGACAAGTCCAAGGACGAGATCGACAAGAACAACAACAGCGACTTCCAGCGCTCCGAGGACAACGCCGAGTACGCCGCGTTGAGCTATCTGAAGTACCCGGAGGCGGTGACGATCGAGAACGTCACCGACCCCGGGCCGTCGGCGGGCAAGCTGCAGGCAGGCGATGCCATCGACATGGTCGACAACAAGCCCGTCGCCACACTCGACGAGTTCACCGCCCTGTTGAAGGCCACCAAACCCGGCGACCAGATGGTGATCGACTATCGCCGCAAGGGCGACGGGATCGGCACGACGACGATCACCCTCGGCGAGAACAAGGACCGCGACTACGGCTTCCTCGGCGTCGGCGTGCGGGACGCGCCGTGGGCCGACTTCAAGATCGACTTCAACCTCGCCAACATCGGCGGTCCGTCGGCGGGCCTGATGTTCAGCCTCGCCGTCATCGACAAGCTCACCACGGGCGACCTGAACGGCGGCAAGTTCGTGGCGGGCACCGGAACGATCTCAGGCGACGGCAAGGTGGGCCCCATCGGCGGCATCACCCACAAGATGGTGGCCGCGCAGGAGGCGGGCGCGACGATCTTCCTGGTGCCTGCGGACAACTGCGACGAGGCGCGCTCCGCGCACGACGACGGCCTGCAGCTGATCAAGGTGGACACCCTGACTTCGGCGGTCGATGCGTTGCACGCGGTTTCCGCCGGTGGCGAACCGCCCCATTGCTGAGAATTCCCTTGGCGACCAGTGCGTAGAGTTGGGGCACGTCGAAGCGAGACGTGACGAAGTAGACACCCGAGAGCGGAGTTGACGAGTGGGTATGCGGCCCGCGGCGAGGATGCCGAAGCTGACGCGGCGTAGCCGGATTCTGATCGCCGTTGCGTTGGCGATCGTCGTGCTCTTGCTGATCGGGCCACGCCTGGTCGACACCTATGTGAACTGGTTGTGGTTCGGCGAGTTGGGGTACCGCTCGGTGTTCACCACCGTGTTGGTCACCAAGCTGGTCGTCTTCCTGGTGGGAGCGCTGGTGATCGGCTCAGTGGTGTTCGGCGCGTTGGCGCTGGCCTACCGGACGCGGCCGGTGTTCGTCCCGACGGCGGGTCCGAACGATCCGGTGGCCAGGTACCGCACCGCGGCGATGGCCCGGCTGCGGCTGTTCGGCATCGGCATCCCGCTGTTCATCGGCCTGCTCGCGGGCATCGTCGCCCAGACCAACTGGGTCAAGGTGCAGCTGTTCCTGCACGGCGGAAGCTTCGGCGTCACCGACCCGCAGTTCGGGATGGACCTCGGCTTCTACGCCTTCGACCTGCCGTTCTACCGGCTGGTGCTGAGCTACCTGTTCGTGGCGACGTTCCTGGCGTTCGTCGCCAACCTGTTGGGCCACTACCTGTTCGGGGGCATCCGGCTGGCCGGTCGCACCGGGGCGCTGAGCCGGTCCGCGCGCATCCAGCTGATCTCGTTGGTCGGCACGCTCATCCTGCTCAAGGCGGTCGCCTACTGGTTCGATCGCTACGAGCTGCTCAGCCACACCAGGGGCGGCAAGCCGTTCACCGGCGCCGGCTACACCGACATCAACGCGGTGCTGCCCGCCAAGCTGATCCTGCTCGCCATCGCGGTGATCTGCGCGATCGCGGTGTTCTCGGCGATCGTGTTGCGGGACTTGCGCATTCCTGCCATCGGCGTAGTGCTGCTGCTGCTCTCCTCGTTGATAGTCGGCGCGGGCTGGCCGCTGGTCGTCGAGCAGATCAGCGTCAAACCCAATGCGGCGCAGAAGGAAAGCGAGTACATCACTCGCAGCATCAACGCGACCCGCGATGCGTACGGGCTGACCGGGACCAACGTGACGTATCGCGACTACAGCGGCAACAGCAACACCACCGCACAGCAGGTGGCCGCCGATCGGGCGACCACGTCGAACATCCGCTTGCTCGATCCAACGATCGTCAGCCCGGCTTTCACGCAGTTCCAGCAGGGCAAGAACTTCTACTCGGTCCCCGACCAGCTGGCCATCGACCGGTACAACGGGCCCGACGGCAACCTGCGCGACTACGTCGTCGCGGCGCGGGAGCTCAACCCGGACCGGTTGATCGACAACCAGCGTGACTGGATCAACCGGCACAGCGTGTACACCCACGGCAACGGGTTCATCGCCTCACCGGCCAACACCGTGCGCGGCGTCGCCAACGACCCGAACCAGAACGGCGGCTACCCGGAGTTCCTGGCCAGTGTGGTCGGCGCCAACGGCACCGTGGTTGCGCCGGGCCCTGCGCCACTGGATCAGCCCCGCATCTACTACGGCCCGATCATCGCCGGGGCCGCAGACGACTACGCGATCGTCGGCCGAAACGGCACCGATCGCGAGTACGACTACGAGACCAACACCGAGACCAAGAACTACACCTACACCGGTGCCGGCGGAGTTCCGATCGGGAACTGGCTGTCGCGCTCGGTGTTCGCGGCTAAGTTCGCAGAACGAAACTTCCTGTTCTCCAACGTCATCGGATCCAACAGCAAGATCCTGTTCAATCGCGATCCGGCGCAACGGGTCGAGGCTGTGGCGCCCTGGCTGACCACCGACAGCAGTGTGTACCCGGCCATCGTGAACAAGCGGATGGTCTGGATCGTCGACGGCTACACCACGTTGGACAACTACCCGTACTCGGAGTTGACGTCGCTGTCGTCGGCCACGGCGGACTCCAGCGAAATTGCGCTGAACCGTCTTCAACTCGACAAGCAGGTGTCCTACATCCGCAACTCGGTGAAGGCCACCGTCGACGCCTACGACGGCACCGTGACGCTGTACGCGCAGGACGAGCAGGATCCGGTGCTCAAGGCGTGGGAGAGCGTGTTCCCCGGGACGGTGAAGCCGAAGAGCGACATCTCGCCCGACCTCGCCGCGCACCTGCGGTATCCGGAGGACCTGTTCAAGGTGCAGCGCTCGCTGTTGGCGAAGTACCACGTCAACGATCCGGTGACGTTCTTTTCCACGTCGGACTTCTGGGACGTCCCGCTCGACCCGAACCCGACCGCGAGCAGTTATCAGCCGCCGTACTACATCGTGGCCAAAGACATTGCGCAGAACGACAGTTCGGCGTCCTTCCAGTTGACCAGCGCGATGAACCGGTTCCGCCGAGACTTCCTGGCGGCCTACATCAGTGCCAGTTCCGATCCGGCCACGTACGGCAAGATCACGGTGCTGACCATTCCGACTCAGGTCAACGGTCCCAAGCTGGCGTTCAACGCGATCAGTACCGACACCGCGGTCAGCCAGGACCTCGGTGTGATCGGGCGCGACAACCAGAACAGGATCCGCTGGGGCAACCTGTTGACGCTGCCGGTGGCTCAGGGTGGTCTGCTCTACGTGGCGCCGGTGTACGCCTCGCCAGGGGCCAGTGACGCGGCGTCGTCGTACCCCCGTCTGATCCGCGTGGCGATGATGTACAACGACAAGGTCGGCTACGGCCCGACCGTGAGCGACGCCCTCGACGAGCTCTTCGGGGCTGGGGCTGGCGCCACGGCCACGGGGCCCGCACCGGTCGCAGGAGGGCCTGGCAGCCCGCCTGCGGCGGCGCCGCAGGCCAATGGACAGCCGCCTGCTGCCCCCCCGCCGGGTCAAGAGGGCCGTGCACCCGAGGTGCCTACGCCAGTCGCGGCGGTGCCGGGTGGTGGTGCGGTGCAGTTGTCGGCCGCCAAAGCCGCTGCGCTGCAGGACGTCAACTCCGCGCTCGACGGGCTCCGTACGGCTCAGCAGAGTGGGAACTTCGCCCAGTACGGCCAAGCGCTGCAGAAGCTCGACGACGCGGTGGCCAAGTATCAGAACGCCAAGTAGCTTGTCCGCGAGCGTGCGTGTCTGTTCCTCGACACACCGGGAAACCCAAGCATTTCGCGCACGCTCGCGCCTGGTCAGGGAGCGATTTGGTACTCAGCCGGTCCTTCGGTAACCTTGGGTTTACCCGTCGCGGGGTGGAGCAGCTCGGTAGCTCGCTGGGCTCATAACCCAGAGGTCGCAGGTTCGAATCCTGTCCCCGCTACCAAGTGAAAGTGGTCTTTGACCAAGCCATACGGCCGCCAGCATCAGCTGGCGGCCGTTTGGTTTGTGAACGCTCGTGAACGAGCGAGCTGTGGGTGCTGCTCGGCGGCCGGCATTCGACGCACTGTCAGCCCGCGATCGCTGGGTTGCTGTCGGCGCGCCGCTCGTGATGCTTCAGCTGCCCCGGTCTGAGGTAGAGAAGTCGGTCCGTCACCGATCTAGATGAGGACGCGCTGTGATGTCGCTCCCTCGTCGTGACCGGCCCGTGCCGTATGCAGACAGACGGCCCAGGCGGTTGGCCGCATTTACGTGAATCGCGCGCGTGCTCCATAACATTGACGCCACCAGGCTGTCGGTAGGGGGCTAGGGGGCCGTCGCCGCCGCGGCGATCACGGTCGGCGTCGGGAGGTGGACGCGGTCAGACGTGCTGCACCACTTGCGCATTGATCGCTTGGTCGAGGAAATCGGCCGGGACGTCCGGCCATTGGGGCTGCCACCGGGCGGACCGCTGGTCGGCGCGTAGTTCCGAAAGCGTTGCGGCGACGTACGGACCGCCGTCGACGAGGTAACGCAGCATCCGCAACTGTGCGCACTGCGCCGCGACGGCCGCGATCGTGGCCTTCGCCTCATCGACGTGCCCGGCGGCTGAAAGGCTGGAACCCAGCAGCCGACGCGCTCGCAACAACGCCTGTGGGCGGTTCGGCGTCGCCGTTCGATCGACCCACTCTTGTGCCCACCGGCAGGCAAGTTCCCTCTTGTCCGGATCATCGGTGTCCATCAAGATCCGGATTGCCGAGGCCTCTTCGAACTGCAGGCTGATCTCGTCGATCGCGTCAACCGGTTGGCGGCGTTGTTCGTAGGACGTCGGTGGCGACGGATCAGATCCCGGATACGGCGCAAGCCCCAGGCGGGTGCGTTCATGCTCCGCCATCGCCCGCAACCGGTTCAGTGATAGTGCCTGCGCCACCCGGGCAGCTTCGTCAAGCCGTTGACCGGCCGCAAACCGGTCGCCCTGAAGGGCCTTGATCCTTGCCCCGATCACGTAGCGGGCGATCTTGAAGTCGACCGAGCCACCCTCGGGCCCGAGTTTGTAGCCCTCTTCGAGCAGGCGGCTTGCCTCGTCGAGATCGCCTCGTTCGTAGAGCAATTCGCCCAATGCCGAACTCGCCAGCCGAGCGGTATAGGAGTGACTGCCGCCGGACCGCTTGGCGATCTTGAGAGCCTTGCGGAGGCATGCTTCCGCCGTCGCTGTGTCGAGCATCAATCGGTGCGCAAGGCCTGAGTAGCAGAGTCCGTGCACAATGTTGAAGTTGTCCCGGTTGTGGTCGGCGTACGGCGCCGCCCACGCCTGGATTCGGTTCACTTCGTCGAGGTCGTAACGATAAGCGGCGGCGAAGGTCGCCACAGTGGCGGCCACGCCTACGGCGAACGGACGCAGGTGATCTCGACGCGCCAGGCAGGGCGCGATGTGCTCGTCGATGCCTGCGAGCCGGTCCGAGCGCAGATCGACAACCGCCCGCACAACCCCGCCTTCCGCGCGGAGGTCTGTGATTTCGTCGTCGTTCAGGTCGCACGTTCCCAGCCTGGATTCCATCAGGGTCAGTGCCTGTTCGGCAGCTGGAATCCGGTGCAGCACAATGTTGGCCCAGCCCAGGGCGAGCTGGATCCGCGGATCCGACTTCACGACGGCGGCCGGCAGCTTGCCCACCAGCCCAATCAGCGTGGCCATTTGGGAGTTCGCCACCAAGTAGATGCCGTCGTTCTCGACGAGCTGCACCGCCCGCTGGTCATCGCCGGCAGCCAGCGCGTGATCGACCGCCTCGCTGACCAGGCGGTGTTCGGCGAACCACGTCGACGCCACGCGGTGCAACCGCGCGACCCGCTCGGGTTCATCACGGCCGAGCCGGTGCCGCAGGAAGTCGAGGAACAATTGGTGGTAGCGGAACCACTGCTCGTCGATCCGGCGAAGGAATAGGTCGCGCTCCTCGACCTGTTCGAGCATCGCCTGCCCGTCCGGCACACCGGTCAATGTCGTCGCCAGGTCCCCGCTGATGCGCTCGGTGATCGATGTGGCCAGCAGGAAATCGAGCATCGACGGTTCCAGGGTGTCGAGTACGTTCTCGACTAGAAACTCGCTGATCGCGTGGTGGCGGCCGGTCATCGTGCCGATCAGCCGGACGGGATCGTCGCGGCCGCGCAGCGACAATGTCGCCAGCTGCAGTGCCGCCACCCAGCCGTCCGTCTTGGCGGTGAGCTCTTCGACGTCGGCGTGGTCCAGGTCCAGGCCACTCAGGTCGACCAGAAAGTTCTCCGACTCGGCCACGTCGAAACGCAATGCGGTGGCGTCGATTTCAAGAAGTTCGTTCTGCATCCGCATCCGGCTCATCGGCAGGCCGCTCTGGCTGCGGCTGGTCACCACCACGCTCAGGCCGGTAGCGACGTTATCGAGCAGGTAGCGCAGCGCCGCGATGGTCGCCGGGTCGGTGACGCGCTGCCAGTCGTCGATCACCAGCGTCATGCGCGTACCACTCTGATGGATCTCATTGATCAACGAGGTCAGGACATAACGTTCGGCCTCGTCACCGTGCTCCTCCAAGACGTCGGCGAGCTCGGTCGCCAGCGTCGGCGTCACCGCGCGGATGGCCTCGATCAGATGAGACAGGAACCAGACCACGTTGTTGTCGTCGTGGTCGACGGTCAACCAGGCCACCGCGACGCCTTCGGCGGTCAGCAGCTTCGCCCATTGGGCGGCAAGCGTGCTCTTCCCGAAGCCGGTTGGGCCGTGGATCACCGTGAGCTTCTTATCCTGTTCTCGTAGGACGTCGATCAGCCGCGCGCGGTCGACCAACGCCTTCGTCGACGCCGGTTGTTGGAACCGGGTTGCCGGTGTCGGGGGTGTCACCACCCGCGCTGGGTTGCTACCGGATGGCGTGCCCGGCGACCGCGTGGGGTTGTACCGGATCGTCGGCGCACTTACAGGCACGGGCATGTCGTCGATCGGCAAGCCATGCCGCCGTTGCACGTCGCGCAACTGCTCCCCGAAGGCCTCCGCGGTCGCCGGCCGGTCCTCGATATCGCGCGACATCGCCTGCTCGATCACCGCGCATACATCGGTCGGCAGGCCGGAGTCCCGCAGGCTCGGCATCGGGTGCCTGGTTATCCGGAGAAACTGGGCGACCATCTGCTCACCCTTGCGACGCTCGAATACCGCGTGACCCGTACCGGTGCAGAACAATGTCGACGCCAGGCCGTAGACATCCGAGCTCACGTCCGGTGATTGGCCGAGCAGCACCTCCGGGGCCGTATACGCCGGCG
>JAOPVF010000069.1 GCA_025963195.1 Mycobacterium sp.
GGCAGTTGGCGTGTCGGTCATGGTGACTTCACCTTTCGGATCATGTTGGGGGCGTGGCAAGTTCGCGCAGGGCATCGCTGGTCAGCGGATGGCCGCTGTGCTTGGCGGCGTAGATGGCCGCACCCACAGCGGGATCGAGCAACGGGGTGTGCAGGTCGAACTTGGTGGGCAGTCGCTGCAGGGCGGCACGAAACAGTACGAGGAAACCCTCGTCGGAGAACATTCCGCCCGAGTAGGACACCGGCACCGGTTCGTCGTCACCGAAACCGACGAGCACGCGGGTGGTTTCGATCAGGGTCGCGAGTTCGTCGGCGGCGGCAGCCAGGATGCCCCCGGACGTCTCGTCGTTCCGTCGAGCCGCCTCGCAGACCGTGGTCGCCAGTGCGGCGATGGAAGTGCGATTGCCACCCCACTTTTCGATGACGAGGCTGACGACGTCGAGGTCGCTGGCGATCTGCAGCCGCTCCCGCATCAACTCGTAGAGCGGTCCGCGGGCCAGCCTGCCGTCGCTCATTCGGCTGAAAGCGTTCAACCCCTGCGCGGCAACCCAATACGCGGAGCCTTCGTCGCCGAACAGCTCGCCCCAGCCACCGACTCGGTGGCCGATGCCTTGGCGTTCCCCATAGGTCATCGACCCGGTGCCGCTGATGACGTTGATGCCGTCCTCGCCGGCAAGCGATCCCGCCCACCCGCAGACCATGTCGTTGTCGCAGCTGTAGCGGTCGTGACCGAGGACCCGCTGGGGGACGGCGTCGAGTTGCTCGATGTCGCCGCTGGCCTCACCGTAACCGGGGATGCCGAAGAACGCCGCGTCGATGTCGGACGTCTCGATGCCAACCTGCCCGCGGATGTCGGTGACACCTTGGGCCAGCACGCGTTCGACGACGTCGAACCCATCGTTGAAGTAATAGGAGGTCGGTGCGGTGGCGCGGGCCAGGACGTGGCCGGTGTCGTCGATCAGCGCGAACGCGGTCTTGGACCCTCCGCCGTCAACCCCGAGATAGCGTGCCATCGCCGGTCACCGTCCCATCGGGTAGATCGTCACGCCTCGCACGACGCGACTGACTTCGCCTGCGGGGAACGGGTTGTCCGGCGTCTTGCCGTACTCCAATGAGGTGAACAGCGCGAGGTACTGTGCGAAGACCAAGTACGCCACCGCAACTGACGAGTCGTCGAGATCGCTGAGCCCGGGCAGCACGAGGGCGCTCCCGAGCTCCGACGGGATCGGTTCGGCGCTGATCACCGAGACGCTGTCGGGACCGAGTTGGGCGCGGATCTCGGCGATGATGTCGAGGTCGTAGCGACGGGTGTGGGGATCCGTCGAGACGTACACCACGACGAGGGTGTCGCCGTCGAGCACCGACTTGGGTCCGTGCCGGAAGCCGAGTGGCGAGTCGAAGTACGTCACCACTTCGCCTGCGGTCAATTCCAGTAACTTGAGCGCTGATTCACGCGCAAGCCCCTCCAGCGGCCCGCTGCCGAGGTAGACGAACCGCTGCTTCTTCGACGTGGCAAGGGCGCGGATGTCGGGCTGGAGCTCCATGACCCGTTCGGCGGCGAGGGCGAGGGCATGGGCATCGGTTGGCTCGGCCGGTCCCAGCAACAGCAAGCACGACAACAGCATCGAGGTGAGGCTGGACGTCATGGCGAAGCCGCTGTCGTTGGTGCGTTCCGGCATGTAGACGACCAGCGAGTTCGCGCGGTCGCCGTGGATGCGTCCGAGCTGGCCATCGCGGTCGCAGGTGAAAATGAGATGCCAGACGTCGTCGACGAGTTCGTCGGCCAGCTCGGTGGTCGCCACGCTCTCGGGGCTGTTGCCGGAGCGGCCGAACGACACCAGCAGTGTCGGGGTATGGCGCTCGAGGTAGTCGAGGGGACTGGCCACGATATCCGTGGTCGCGACGGCGTCCACGCGTCGGTTGAGGTGACGGCGGAGTGCCGGGGCGGCGATCTCGCCGGCGAACGCCGAACTGCCTGCTCCGGTCAGGATCACCCGGAGATGGGGGCGGGCCGCGACGTCGCGTAGGAATTCGGCGGCACGCTCATCGTTGCGGTCTGCGACCTCCCGCCAGGCGTCGGGTTGCTGCCCGATCTCGAGAATCGTTGCGCCACCGTCTTGTTGGGCGGGAATGGGGGTGCTAATCATCGACCTCTCCAGTAGTGCTGCATGCGCGGACGTAGGGGCGCAGGGCGTCGCGTACCTGGTCGACGACCAGTGCCTGCGCGGTGGATTCGAGCCTGCCGGTGCGTATCCGGTCGTACTGGACGGGCAGGAACTGGCTGATCAACGTCAACGGTATGCCCGTGCGGTCGAGGTTGGCCAGCAGTGTCTGGCGCGCAGCGTCGATCTCGTCGACGGCCCAGTAGTAGCGCAGCCGGTCGCTGTAGCTATAGCGACGTGCAGTGCGATCATCATCCGAGTAGTAGCCCTGCCAGTAGGTGGGATCGTCCAGCATGCGGCGCTCGATGACGTCGATCAGATTCGACCGTGACTCCGGTGCCACCAGCTCCGACTCGACGTGTGCGAGCGCGAAGAGCGCCTCCCGCATCGCGAATGTCAGTGCGGGACCGACCTTCAGGATGGCCCAGTGGTCCTCAACCAGCTCGCGCAGTTGCGCTGGGCGTTGGTAGTCGGTGGAGTGCGCTTCGAACACCAGGTTGTCCTCGGTGTCGAGGACGTGACGCAGCTCGGCGGTGGCGTCGCGCCGATAGTCGATGACGGCTTGGTGGTCGAACTCGACGCCGGGCTGGACCACCAGCGCGACGACCCGAGGCCACACGCGGTCGAGGCCGAGCCCGGCGAAGGCCGCACGGTGGGCTTCGATGGTGCGCCGTGCCCGGTCGGCAGGTGTCGGGGTGAGCTGGTGCAGCGTCTCGTGTGCTCCGCCAGGGACGGGTACCTCGGTGCCGATGACGTACACCGGGGCGTCGGACCCTGAGCGGTGCGCGGTGTCTTCGGCGACCTGCAACAGCTGGGCGGTGCGGGCGGCAACGACTTCGTCGGGAAGGACTGCGGGGTCGTCGGCGCACGACATGCTGCAGTCCAGGTGGATCTTGCTGTATCCAGCCTCGACGTAGCTGGCGATCAGTACCTCGGCCTTGGCCATTGCGGCGCTTGAGGATTCGCGCTGCCAGCGGTTGGGGCCGAGGTGATCGCCACCGAGGACGACGCGCTCGCGCGCGAAACGCGACTGGTCGGCGATTCCGAAGACCAAGTCGCGGAACCCTGCGGGACGCAGACCGGTGTAGCCACCGAATTGGTCGACCTGATTGGAGGTGGCTTCGATCAGGACGTAGCCTCCGTCGGCAGCGGCCTGTTCGATTGCCGCCTGCACGACGGTCGGGTGCGCCGAGCACACCGAGTAGACCCCGACGGGTTCGCCTGCCTTGTGCCGCTTGATCGTCTCGGCGAGCGGATTCGTCTGCAGTGCAACATTCATCGCGCTGCACGCTCCCCGGCCAGGGTCAGACACAGCCGGGCCACGGTGTCGCCGACCGCCTGGCGGCCTGCGGCGAGGAACGCGCGGGGGTCGGTGGCGGTGGGGGCGATCGTCTCGCGGACGGCGCCCGTGTAGGCGACGTTGAGCGCGGTTCCGACGTTGACCTTGCGGATGCCAGCGTGGACGGCGAGGCGGAGCTGGTCATCGGGAACACCCGAGGAGCCGTGCAGGACGAGGGGTATCGCGACGGCCTTGGTGAGGTTCTGAATCAACTCGATGTCGAGGCTCGCGTCGCGGGTGGTCATGGCGTGTGAGCTGCCCACCCCCACGGCCAGACCGTCCACCGCGGTCTCGGCGGCGAAGGCCGCCGCTTCGTCCGGGTCGGTGCGGGCAGCCGGTGCGTGAGCACTCTCGTGCTGGCCGTCCTTGCCGCCGATCTCGCCGAGTTCGGCTTCCACCCACAGGCCCGCGGCGTGGGCGCGTTCGGTGAACGTGCGGGTGCGGTCGACGTTGTCCCGGTACGGCAGGTGTGCGGCATCGACCATGATCGAGGTGGCCCCGAGGTCGGCGGCGGTGTCGATGGCCTCGTTGATCAGCGCGACGTCCTGGAAGTGATCGAGGTGGATCGACAGCGGCGCCGACGACTGCGTGGCGATCTGGCCGCAGGCCGCGAGCAGCGGCGCGATCCGGCCAGCGTGGAACCGGACCGTGTTCTCGCTGAGCTGCAACACCGCGGCAGCGCCAACCCGTTCGACTCCGTCGGCAATGCCTTCGGCGTGCTCGAGGGTGATCACGTTGAACGCGAGGACGGCGCTGTCCGTCTCGGCGGCCGACGCAACGAGATCGGCGGTGGCGGCGAGAGTCACGGTGCCACCGGCATTCCCGGGCTTGGCGTTTGGAGCATGCGTCGATCATGAGAAGATCGCTCAAAGCGCGCAATGCCAATCTGAGAAACGCTCAGGATAACTGACTGTTTCCAGCGCACATCATGGTCTCAAGGAGTCTTCAACGATGTCGATCAAGCGCACCGACCGCATGCGCGAGGTACTCTCCCTGCTGCGCGACCGCGGCGAGGTCGCCTCCGCCGTGCTGCAGGGTGAACTGCGCGTATCGGCCGCCACCCTGCGTCGCGATCTCAGCGAGCTCGAAGATCAAGGCCTACTGGTGCGAACCCACGGCGGCGCCCGGGCACTGGACCCGAGCGGCAGCGAAATCCCGGTGCGGCTGCGCGATCACCGGATGATCGCCATCAAACGGAGGATCGCCCAGCACGCCGCCGCGCTGGTGCCGCCCGGCCCCCAGGCGGTCGCGCTGACCGGGGGTGTCACCACCGGCGAGGCGGCCAGAGCACTGAAGGGCAGGCCCACCATGACGATCGTGACGAACTCGCTCACGATCGCGGCCGACTGCGCCGTCGACGCGCACATGAAGGTGATCATGACGGGAGGACTGGTCAGGGCGAAGTCCCTCGAGGCAGTTGGCCCCATGTCCGAGCACGCCTTCCAGGTCATCACCGTCGGCACCGCGATCCTTGGTGCCGACGGGATGTCCGCCGAGATCGGGGCAACGACCTTCGACGAGGCCGAGGCCCGCACGTCGATTGCGATGGCCACCAACGCGCAACGCGTCGTCGTCGCCGTCGACGGCTCCAAGATCGGCAAGGTCACCTTCGCCAAGATGGTCGCACTGAGCGACATCGATCACCTGGTGACCGACTCCACCGCCGACCCCCAACAGCTGGACCGGATCGCCGCGGGCGGCGTCCGCGTCCACGTGGTCGACGTGGGCATGCTTGATTCTGACGGGGCCTGAGGCCTTACTTGGTCAGGCCTGAGTCCCGAATCGCCTCGGCGAGCGGCTCAAGCACGACCGGGTCGTATGGCGGCGGCAGGTAGATGATCGCGAGATCCAGACCTTCCTTGCCGAGCGCACCGGCCTCGTCGACCACCTTGGCGTAGTCCCGGTCCTCGCCGAGTCGGACGTGCGAGGACAGGGTGATCTCCTTGGGATCGCGGCCGATGTCCGCGCAGCGGGCGTGGAGAACATCACGCTTGTGCGCGAACTCCTCGGGAGTGCCGCCGACGAAGTTCCAGTGGTCGGCGTACTTGGCGGTCAGCGGCAGGGTGCGCTTCTCGCCGCTGCCACCGATGCAGATCGGCGGGTGCGGCTGCTGCGGCCCCTTCGGCTCGTTGCGGGCGTCCTTGAGCTGGTAGTACTTGCCGTCGAACGTCGTGGTCTCGTTCGTGAGAAGGCTGGTCAAGACCTCGCAGGCCTCCTCGAAGCGATCGAAGCGCTCCTTGATGCTGCCGAGCTCGATGCCGTAGGCGCCCGACTCCTCCTCGTTCCAGCCTGCGCCGATGCCGAGCTCGAGCCTGCCGTTGGAGATGACGTCGAGTGCCGCTGCCATGTTGGCCAGCACGGCCGGGTGCCGGTAGTGAATGCCGGTGACCAGCACGCCGACTCTCAGGCGTTTGGTGGCCTGCGCCAGCGCGGTCAGGGTGATCCAGCCCTCAAGGCACGGGCCCGTGGGGTCGGAGAAGATCGGATAGAAGTGGTCGAAGGTCCAGCCGGACTCGAAGACGTCGATGTCATCGGCGGTCTGCCAGATCGGCAGCATGTCGGACCAGGTGGTGTTTTGCGGTGATGTTTTGAAGGCGAATCGCACTCGATCAAGCCTAGACCCGCAAGCTCGATGGTGCCGCGCGATGAGTTTCCCGGCTGGCCCCGGTCGTAATCGGCATGATCGACATGACCTCGGCTTGTAGGAGTACGACCGCCGTCCTGGCTGCCGTGAAGGACGACGAACTAAACGCGCGCACGCCATGCGAGAAGTTGTCGCTGCGAGAGCTGGTTGCCCACCTCGGCGGGCTCGGCGTCGCATTCACCGCGGCCGCGCGAAAGGACCTCGGTGAACTCACCGACTCACCGCCCGGTGACGGCGGCTACCAATTGGACGCCGACTGGCGGCGCGGATACCCGGCCAATCTGGCCGGGCTCGCCGATGCCTGGCGCGACCCGGGAGCGTGGGAGGGCATGACGCGCGTTGGCGGCGTGGACCTTCCTGGTGAGGTGTGCGCCATGGTGGCGTTGACCGAAGTGGTCGTGCACGGGTGGGACGTCGCGCGATCCACCGGGCAGGACTACGACGTCGACGACGATGTCGCCGAGGCACTGCTGGCACACATCGCGTCGTTCGCTGCGGAGGGACCGGTGGAGGGGTTGTTCGGGCCGGCCGTCGCGGTCTCCGACGATGCACGGCCATTCGATCGTGCGATCGCGCTCAGCGGACGTGATCCGCGGTGGCAGGTTTAGCCCCCACACTGGAAGGCATGGACCCCGTCGCCGCGCTCCGCGAAATCGCCTACTTCAAGGACCGAGCCCGCGAGGACTCGCGGCGCGTGATGGCCTACCGGAACGCGGC
>JAOPVF010000515.1 GCA_025963195.1 Mycobacterium sp.
GAGGTCGAGGCCATGGAGGCACTGCCGGACACCGAGATCAAGGCGGCGCTGCAGGCGTTGCCGGAGGAATTCAGGATGGCGGTCTACTACGCCGACGTCGAAGGGTTCCCGTACAAGGAGATCGCAGAGATCATGGATACCCCGATCGGGACGGTCATGTCCCGGCTGCACCGTGGCCGCAAGCAGCTGCGCGGACTATTGACCGACGTGGCACGTGATCGCGGCTTCCTGCGAGGTCAGCAGCTCGATGCACCGGAGGAGGTGTCCTCGTGAACGACGACTTCTCGCGCCCCGCGGACCACGATTTCCGTCCACCGGTCGGTCCGGTGGATCCCGACCATCCCGAGTGCGCCGCGGTGATCGCGGAGGTATGGACGCTGCTCGACGGCGAATGCACCACCGAGACACGCGACAAGCTACGTCACCATCTCGAAGATTGCCCGACATGCCTCCGCCAGTACGGCGTCGAGGAGCGGGTGAAGCGGCTGATCGCCACCAAGTGCAGCGGTGACAAGGCGCCGGACGCGCTTCGTCAGAGGCTACGGATTCAGATCAGCCGCACCACGATCACCCGCGGCTAGTTCACAGCTACTTGACTGCCTTCGAACCGCAGTTGGGGCGCTTGCCGTGGTTGGCCTGGGTGTGCTTGCGGTCGCGCTTCTTACGGCCACGCTTGGCCATGATGGTCCTCCAATGGGTCTGTGTACTTGTCCCTAGTGTCTCATGACCGAGGTGTGCAGATCCAAACGCGATCTCGTGGTTCGATGGACGCGCAGCAGTGCGTGGGTGTGCATAGGCGTTGCATGGTCGCCCAAACCAGGCGACTCGATGAAGACGAGCGGAGTGAAGATGGCCGAGGACGTTCGCGCGGAGATCGTGGCCAGTGTGCTGGAGGTCGTGGTTAGCGAGGGCGATCAGATCGGCGCGGGTGACACCGTCGTACTGCTGGAGTCGATGAAGATGGAGATTCCGGTGCTTGCCGAGGCGGCGGGCACGGTGACCGAAGTCAAGGTGGCCGTCGGCGACGTCATTCAGGCGGGCGACCTCATCGCCGTCATCAGCTAGAGCGCGCCGCATCCTGGAATTCTCCGATGTCCACCCTCGGTGACCTGCTCGCCGAGCACACCGTCCTGCCCGGCAATGCCGTCGATCACCTGCATGCGGTGGTGGGCGAGTGGCAGTTGCTCGCCGATCTGTCGTTCGCCGACTATCTGATGTGGGTTCTGCGCGACGACGGCAATCTGGCGTGCGTCGCCCAGATCCGGCCCAATACCGCGCCGACCGTGCTGCTGGCCGATGTGGTCGGCACCCTCAACACCAGCAACGACATGCCCGTCGTGACTGCTGCGTTCAGGTCCGGCCACATCGGTCGGGAAAGCGATGCGGGGCAAGGGGATTCGCACGACGGCGTCTGGCTCAACGTCGAGGCCGTTCCCGTCCGTCACGCCGATCAGGTGGTCGCGGTCCTGACCCACCAGACGGCGCTGGCCGACCGGCGCAAGGCCAGCCCGTTGGAGGGGGCCTACCTTGACTGCGCCCGCGGCCTGCTACGCATGCTGTCCGAGGGCACGTTTCCCAACGTGGGGGATCTGGCGATGTCGCGATCCAGTCCCCGAGTCGGTGACGGCTTCATTCGCCTCGACGTCGGCGGCGGGGTCGTGTACGCCAGCCCGAACGCGATCTCGGCGTATCACCGCATGGGTCTTGCCGCCGAACTCGAGGGCCACAACCTTGTCACCGTGACGCGCCCCCTCATCTCGGATCCGTTCGAGGCCCAGGAGCTCGCCAACCACGTCCGCGACTCGCTGGCCGGCGGATCCAGCATGCGCATGGAGGTCGACGCGGGCGGTGCCGCCGTCTTGCTGCGGACTCTGCCGTTGGTGGCGAACGGGGTCGCCACCGGCGCTGCCGTGCTGATCCGCGACGTCACCGAGGTGAAACGGCGCGACCGCGCTCTGCTGTCCAAGGATGCGACGATCCGCGAGATTCACCACAGGGTGAAGAACAACCTGCAGACGGTGGCCGCGCTGCTGCGACTGCAGGCCCGGCGCACCAACAATCCAGAGGGCCGCGAGGCGCTGATCGAGTCGGTGCGGCGGGTGTCGTCCATCGCGATGGTGCACGACGTGCTGTCGATGTCGGTGGACGAGGACGTCAACCTGGACGAGGTGGTCGACCGCATCCTGCCGATCATGAACGACGTTGCGTCGGTGGACACCCCGATCAGGATCGTGCGCCAGGGTGATCTTGGCGTGCTCGACGCGGACCGGGCGACGGCTCTGGTCATGGTGGTCACGGAGCTGGTGCAGAACGCGATCGAGCATGCCTATGATGCCTCGACCACGCAGGGTTGCGTGACGATCCGCTCGGAGCGGTCGGCGCGCTGGCTCGACGTCGTGGTCAACGACGACGGCCGCGGCCTTCCCGAGGGGTTCAGCCTGGAGAAGTCGGATCGGTTGGGACTGCAGATCGTGCGGACGCTGGTGGCAGCGGAGCTGGACGGCTCGCTGGGCATGCACGAAGCGCCGAACGGGGGGACCGAGATCGTCCTGCGGGTGCCCATCGGCAGGCGAACGCGGCTGCCGCAATAGCGTCCGCTACCTACTCCAGACAGAATTGCGGCCCCGGTCTTCACCGGGGCCGCAATTCGAAAACCAGGTGGCGGCTAGACGCTGGTACGCGTCTTCGTCCGCGCGTTGCGCCGCTTGAGTGCGCGTCGCTCGTCTTCGCTCATGCCGCCCCATACGCCGGCGTCCTGGCCGGACTCCAGTGCCCAGCTGAGGCACTCCGTCGTCACCGGGCAACGGTTGCAAACGATCTTTGCGTCAGCAATCTGGGCGAGCGCCGGGCCACTGTTTCCCACCGGGAAGAACAGTTCCGGATCCTCGTCACGACAGACCGCCTTATGCCGCCAATCCATAGCTTCCAACTCCTTATCGTGTGCGCAGCAAGACGCACGAGCTTTTCTTCGGCTGTTAACGCGTGCACGTCAAATGTTTCTGCACTGTTGCAAACGATGCTTCCACAGGCTGAACAGATGTCAATAGAGGCGCGTTAACACGTGTGCAACGTCACTGCGGGACTGCGTTACCAGAACCCTCATTCGTTTGTACTACACTAAACTCACTTGCGCCCTGAATTAAACCCTGTGAATGAATAATTCCAGGTCAACGGGTTTTCGCGGGCGGTGCCACGACGCCTAGAGCATTCGGAACCGACGTGAACGTCATGGTTTCGCGCAGGCCTGCGTAATCTCCGTCGATCTGGCAAGCCACCTCTGTGTCACTGGTCACCCGGACCCACGAGAGATCGTCGTCGCGGATCAGATGCTTGGCTTCGATGCTCGGCTTACGCGACAACATCCGTCGCGCCAGCCCCAAATTCGCCCACACGTTCATGCTGGTGACCGCGAAGACCCCGACTCCCGTCTCGAACGTCGTATCGGGGTTGGTCCACACGGGTCGGGTGTTGGCGTAGGTCCACGGACTGGAGTTCGACACGAACGCGAAGTGCACGCCGGAGACCGGTTCGCGGCCGGGCAGGTGCAGCGTCAACGATGGCTCCCTGCGGGCGGCTGCCAGGTTCTCCCGGATCGCAACCCGGATGTAGCGCCAGGCCGTGACCTTGCGGCCCTTCTCCCGTTGGGCTTCGACGGCGGCGACCACGGCACCGTCGACGCCCATGCCCGCGGTGAACACGCCCCAACGATCGCCGCAGTTCATCAGTCCGATGCGTCGCCAGGATCCAGCCCGGCGATGCTCGTCGAGCAGGTCGACGAGTTGGTTGGTGGCCACCGTGGGGTCGGGGCTGATGCCAAGCGCGCGGGCGAAGACGTTGGCCGAACCGCCGGGCACCACGCCGACAGCGGGCCCATTCAGCGCGGGCTGACTCTGGCTGCAGTCGCCGAGGATGCCGTTGACCACTTCGTTGACCGTGCCGTCGCCGCCGTGCACGATCACCGCGTCGATCCCGTCGCGGGCCGCGGCACTGGCGATCTCGATGGCGTGGCCGCGGTGGTTGGTATGGGCGACCGTCAGGTCGACTCGGCTCTCCAGAGCGTGCGCGAGCAGGTCGCGGCCGGCGGGGGTGGTCGACGTCGCGTTCGGATTGACGATCAGCACGGCGCGCACGGGACATCAGCCTAACCAAGCCCGCTCAACCCAAACGCTTACGCTGGCCGTCGTGATCGTTCCCGCGCCGGCGACCGTGCGTCAGGCGGGTGTAGTGGTGGCGCTCGAGGGTGTCGCGCTGGTCGTCGTCGCCGCGGTCCTGGTGGTGCGGGCCATCGGTGGCGCCCACGAGAAGGCGATCAGCGGGTACGGCACCGCGGCCTGGTACTCGGTGATGGGTGCCGGTGTGATCGCCGCCGGATGGGCCCTGTGGACGGGCAGGCGATGGGGCCGCGGCGTCGCGGTGTTCGCGCAGCTTCTCCTGCTACCGGTGGCGTGGTACATCGCCGTCGGCTCACAACGGTGGGCCTATGGCGTCCCACTGGCGCTAGTCGCCCTTGGCGCGCTGGTTCTGTTGTTCAGCCCCTCGGCACTGCAGTGGGCGTCGGCGACGGCTCAGGATCCCGCCAGTGCGGACAACTCGGGACCCGAAACCCGATAGGTGATCCACTCGTTCTGCTGACGGCCGCCGACCGAGTCATACAGCGCGATGGCGTTGACGTTCCAGTCCAGCACGGCCCACGACAGCCGGGTGTAGCCGCCCGCCACGCACTCCTTGGCCAGCGTCGACAGCAGCGAACGGGCCAGGCCGTGCCTGCGGAACTGCGGACGCACGAACAGGTCCTCGAGGTAGATGCCCGCAACGCCGTCCCAGGTCGAAAAGCTCTTGAACCACAGCGCGCAGGCCGCGGGCTCACCGTCGACCTCGGCGATGTGCGCGTACGCCGTCGGCTCATCCGCGAAAAGCGCGGTGTGCATCTTGGATTCGGTGACCGTGCACTGGTCGGCGGCGTTCTCGAACTCCGCAAGCTCGTGCACCATGGCCGTCAGCACGGCCTCGTCGCCCGGGTGCGCGCGGCGGATCTGCACGGTCATTTCTCGACTCCCACTCGCTCGTTCCTCGCTACGATCCTCACTCGCGATCGTCTTCGTGCCGTCACGATCCAACTCCCAACGCAGCCATGATGGTTTTGAACTTCGTGGTGGTCTCGGCGACTTCGTCGTCGGGATCGGATTCGGCGACGATGCCGCCGCCCGACCGCGCCTCCGCGGTGCGCCGATCGGCGGACAGTTGCGCGCAGCGGATGGCCACCACCCAGCGGCCGTCTCCCGCCGCGTCGCACCAGCCGACCGCACCTGCGTAGAACCCGCGGTCGCCCTCGAGCTCGTTGATCAGTTCGGCTGCGGCGGCGGCCGGGACTCCGCCAACGGCCGGTGTCGGGTGCAGTGCGATCGCGAGATCCAGTGCGGTGGTTGATGACTCACGCAGCCGACCGGTGATGGGCGTATTCAGGTGCCACACCGCCGAGGTGCTGGACAGCTCGGGTGTCGAGGCGATCGACAGGTCGACGCACAGCGGTTCGAGCGCCTTGCGCATCTCGTCGACCACCAGTTGGTGTTCGTGCAGATTCTTGGTCGACTCGGCCAGCGCGACACCGCTGGCCCGGTCTGTGTCGGGATCGGCCGAACGGGGTGCGGACCCCGCGAACGGCCGGCACGTCACCACGTCGCCGCGCCTTGCCACCAGCAGTTCGGGGCTGGCACCGATCAACGCCGTGCCCGCAAACTCGGCACCGGCAGGCGTCAGATCGGCGAAATACGTGTTTGCAGTGGTGTCTTCGGCGAGGCGGTGCAGGATTGTCGGCACGTCGAGCGGGCCGTCGGCGATCAATCGTAGCGCCCGCGCCAACACCACCTTGTGCAGGCCGGAACTCGGATCGTTCAGTCTGGCGATCGCTTCGGTGATGCGGGCACGGTGGACGTCGGGAGCCGGGAGCGTCTCGGCGATCCGCACCGCAGGCAGGTCGCGTTGCCTCCAATTGGGCAGCGCTTCGACCAGTCGCACCGCCTCCGGGCGCATCAGGGCGGTCGGGCGCGTCATGTCGAAAGGCAAGGCGCCCAACATGATCGGCACGTCACCGGAGGCCAGCGCCGCCCGCGCGTCCTCGAGTCGCGGGTAGGCGGTGTGTACGCCGTCGGCCACGATCACCCCGGTGCGGCCGGTCATCACGAAGGAGGGTTCGGCCGTCACGGCGGCAGGCACGGGTTGACGTGGCCCGTCAGGCCGAGCGCGGTGATCTGCCGAACGCCGTGTTC
The DNA here is from genome assembly GCA_025963195.1 of Mycobacterium sp. GTDB lineage: Bacteria > Actinomycetota > Actinomycetes > Mycobacteriales > Mycobacteriaceae > Mycobacterium. The sequence goes on from JAOPVF010000515.1 coordinate 6,267, forward strand.
AAAACCGCACACCGCGATCGATGCGGCCGCCATGGACACCCGAATGCCTTCTGAGATCGGCAGTTCCATCCAGCGGGTCATCACAGAACGCGAGAAGTGGCCGTGCCCGACGAACACCACGTCGTGCGACTCCATGTGCGACAGCGCCACTGCGACGGCGCGGTCGGCACGTACGGTGATCGCGGCAACGCTCTCACCGTCGGGGCATCCGTACTTCCACACCGTCCAGTCCGGCACCGTCTCGCGAATCTCCGGTGTAGTCAGGCCCTCGTAGTTGCCGTAGTCCCACTCGGCCAGCAGCGGCGTCACCTCGTCGACGGTCATGCCCGCGAGCTCCGCGGTGACCAGTGCCCGATGGCGTGGGCTGCTCATTACCACGGGATCGCGCAGTTGCAGATCGGCCAGCGCCTCGGCGGCCAAGGTGGCCTGTTCGCGCCCGGTCCCGGTGAGTTCGAGCTCGGTGCGGCCGGTGTGCTTGCCGCTCTTGGACCACTCGGTCTCGCCGTGGCGCAGCAGCAGGAGGCGGTGCCGTTCGATACTCACAGCGGCTGATTCTGCCGCACGTCGGAGCCGATGCTCCGCGCGCGTGCTTGGATGAACGTGTTGCGCGGGGCGAGCGAAGCGACGGGGAATTAGCGGGGCGAGGGGAGTTTCATGACGCGGGTATTGGCGGTCGCCAATCAAAAGGGTGGGGTTGCCAAGACGACGACCGTGGCGTCGCTGGGTGCCGCGATGGCGGAGAAGGGCCGGCGAGTGCTGCTCGTCGACCTCGACCCGCAAGGGTGTTTGACGTTCTCGCTCGGCCAAGACCCCGACAAGCTGACGGTGTCGATCCACGAGGTCCTGCTTGGCGACGTGGAACCCGGCGTCGCGCTGGTGCCGACGGTCGAGGGCATGACGTTGTTGCCAGCCAACATCGACTTGGCGGGGGCCGAGGCGATGCTCCTGATGCGGGCGGGCCGCGAGTACGCGCTCAAGCGCGCGCTGGCCAAGGTTTCGTCGGACTTCGACGTCGTGATCATCGACTGCCCACCGTCGCTGGGGGTGCTGACGTTGAACGGTCTGACCGCCTCCGACGACGTCATCGTGCCGTTGCAGTGCGAGACGCTGGCCCACCGCGGTGTCGGCCAGTTCCTGCGCACGGTCACCGACGTCCAGCAGATCACCAACGCCGACCTGCAGTTGCTCGGCGCGTTGCCGACGCTGTACGACTCGCGCACCACGCACAGTCGCGACGTGCTGCTCGACGTCGCGGATCGCTACGGTCTCGTGGTCTTGGGGCCGCCGATTCCGCGCACCGTGCGGTTCGCCGAGGCGAGCGCATCGGGATCGTCGGTGTTGGCGGGACGAAAGAACAAGGGCGCCAACGCCTATCGTGCCCTGGCGGCTGACCTGCTCAAGCATTGGAAGTCGGGCAAGGCCCTTTCGACCTTCAGCCCCGACGTCTGACTACGCGCCCAAGGCCACCAGCGTGGGGCCACGCTGCTCGAGCAGCGTGCTTCCGGCGACCGCGGGCACGACGGGGCCAGGGCTGGGCGGCCGGCTCAGCTGAATGTGGCTCTGACCGGCGCCGGTCTGGGCGTTGAACACGTCGTAGCCCGTGGTGACGGGCACCAGCAGCTTGCCTGCCAGCATCGTCGCGGGGCCCACCGGCGCCTGCCCGCCGACGGCGCTGACGGTGTACCGGTAGTGCAGCCCGTTGGCGTCGAAGACCATCACGCTGTCGCCCGTGAACCAGGTGATCAGGTCACCCGCGCGCGACATGGTGGCGTCGGCGGCCGCAGGCTTTGGCAGCAGCGTGCTGGCGATGGTGGTGCCATTCTCGTCGACGACGTTCACGGTGGGTTTGGGCGTAGGAAGGTAGACGGCGGTGGTGGTTTCGGAGACCGCGATCACCTGGGCGTCGGAGCCGGTGGGCACGCCGGGCAGCGAGACGTGCTTGGTGAAGGGCTGGTCCTCCTCCTTGTCCGGTCGCAGTAGGGTGAGCCGCTCGTCGGGTTGTTGGGGACACGACTCGATCACCGATACCGCCGACGGGCTGGCGGCGGCCGATACCAGCCGGCACAGCGGCTGCGCGGGGACGTCGGGTTTGATCCGGGCGTCCAGTGCGCCCCAGCTGTTCATCCTGACCATGTCGGAGCGCCACTGCTCGAGCCGGCTGTCACCGGCTGACAGGACGGTGGTGCCGTCCGTGGACAGCCTGACTTGGGGGTCGGCGTAGGCCGTGCGGGTGGGGCCGCGCTTGCCGGTCTTGCCGTCGATGGTGCTGACCTGACCGCATCCGCGGGCGTCGGGATACACCGCGACTGCGTCCTGATAGACCGACGTCACGCCGCACAGGTCGACGTCGCGCGCATAGCTCCACAGCACGGCACCGGTCGCGGGGTCGCGGCCGTCGACCTGCCTGCCCTCTCCGGTCACCACGGCGCCGCCGGCGATCACGGGCTCGGTGGTTGCGGGGCTGGCCGCCGTCCACAGTTCTCGCAGGGTGCTTGGCACGTCGCGGGCGGACTTGAGGGCGGGGAGTGGGGTTGCGGCGGGACGGCTGACCGTCGCCCGAGCGTCGCTGGTCCACCAGATCAGCCCTGCGGTGACGCCGCAGACCACGACGATTGCCAGTGCGACCAGGAGATCACCCCTGGTGCGGCGTTCCGGTTTGACCATCGAGCGGTGTTGACCTCGCCTAGCCGGCCGTGGGGGCGGCGGTGCTTGGGCGGCGACGCCTGCGCTTGCGACGTGCCGGGCCGTTGCCGTCGGCGGGTGCTTCCTCGCCATCGGAGGCCGCCGGGGCCTGCTCTGCGTTCTCCAGGTGGCCGGTTCCGGAGCTTCCGCCGCGCGTGCGCTGCCGGGTGCGGTCGCGGTTGCGTGCGGGCCGCTCGCCGTCGCGGGCTTCGCGCTTGGGCCGGTCCTTGCTCGCGCTGCTGCCGCGTGCCGCCGCGCCGATCGACCCGGTGACGTCAGTCGGGATGTCCAGCTCGTCGTAGAGGCTTGGCGAGTTGGAGTAGGTCTCGGCGGGGTCGGGAATGTCTAGACCGAGCGCCTTGTCGATCAGCGTCCAGCGGGGGAGCTCGTCCCAGTCGACCAGCGTGACGGCGATCCCGGTCTTGCCCGCGCGACCGGTGCGGCCGATGCGGTGCACGTAGGCCTGCTCGTCCTCGGGAATCTGGTAGTTGATCACGTGGGTGATGTCGTCGATGTCGATGCCGCGGGCGGCGACGTCGGTGGCGACCAGCACGTCGATGTCACCCGTGCGGAAGGACTTGAGTGCCTTCTCCCTGGCGCCCTGGCCGAGATCGCCGTGCACGGCGCCGACCTTGAAACCGCGCTCGGCGAGCTCGTCGGAGACCTTCTGCGCGGTCCGCTTGGTGCGGGTGAAGATCATCGTCGCGCCGCGGTCACGGGCCTGCAGAACACGCGTCACCATTTCCACCTTGTCCAGCGCATGCGCGCGGTAAGCGTACTGCTTGGTGGTGTCGTGCGTGGCCGACGAGTGCGGCGCCTCGGCGCGGATGTGCGTCGGCTGCTGCATGAAGGTGCGGGCCAGCGTGATGATCGGGTCGGGCATCGTCGCCGAGAAAAGCATCGCCTGCCGCTCGTCGGGGATCTGCCGCAGAATCCGCTCGATGTCGGGCAGGAAGCCCAGGTCGAGCATTTCGTCGGCCTCGTCGAGCACCAGCACCGAAAGACCGCCGAGCTGCAAGTGCCCCTGCTGGGCCAGGTCGAGCAGCCGTCCTGGGGTGCCGACGACGACGTCGACGCCCTTCTGGAGGGCTTCGATCTGCGGCTCGTAGGGTCGGCCACCGTAGATGGAGGTCACCGACAGCTTGCGGTCTGCACCGCCCTCGACGTCGGCTCTCAAGTACTTCGCGGCGTTGGCAAGGTCGTCGTAGACCTGGAGGCAGAGCTCGCGGGTGGGCACGACGACCAGCGCGCGCGGCATGCCGTTGAGCGGGCGACCGATGTCGGTCACGATGCGGTGCAGCAGAGGCACACCGAATGCCAAGGTCTTTCCCATGCCCGTGCGGGCCTGACCGATCAGATCGTCGCCGGCGAGTGCCAGCGGCAGGGTCAGTTCCTGAATGGCAAAGGTGTGCTCGATGCCGCTTTCGGCGAGTGCGCGGACGATCTCCTTGCGCACGCCGAGCTCGGCGAAGGATGTGGTGGTTTCAGTGGTCGGTTCTGTGACGGCTTCTGAAAGTGGTTCTGATATAGGTGAAGTCATGCGTTGGCGACGTACCTTTCTAAGTCAGTCCTCGTAAGTCCTCGCGGATGTTCACGCGCGCACGAATCTGACGAAAAGCACCGGGCCCTGGCCTTCGAGGAGGCGGGCCAACTCCGTGCACGCACATTTCTTCGGTCGCGGCCAGAACTTCCGACGGCCACGTCCCCCTACATGATAGCTGGCCGGTTTTCCAGGGCGGTCGTCGCGCTGCTCGGCGTCTACAGTTGGGCCATGACTTCGACCCCGCCCGATCAGACGGTGAACCACGTGACCCCGGGCGTGTCGATCGATCATCCCGGCGTGACGGAGCTGTTTGCGCTGCTGGCATACGGCGAGGTGGCAGCGTTCTACCGGCTCACCGACGAGGCGCGGATGGCGCCGAATCTGGCGGGCCGGATCAACATGGCCAGCATGGCCGCCGCCGAGATGTACCACTACGAGATGTTGCGGGACGCGCTAGACCGTCGCGGTGTCGACGTGGTGCCCGCGATGACAAGGTATGCGTCCGCGCTGGAGAACTACCACCGCCTGACCACCCCTAGCACGTGGCTGGAGGCGCTGGTCAAGACTTACGTCGGTGACGCGCTGGCCGCCGACTTCTATCTCGAGATCGCCGATGCGTTGCCCGCCGAGGCTGCCAGCGTGGTGCGGGCGGTGTTGTCGGAGACCGGTCACTCCCAGTTCGTCGTCGCCGAGGTGAAGGCCGCGGTCACCGCCAGTGACAAGCAGCGCCACCGCCTGGCCCTGTGGTCGCGACGCCTGCTCGGCGAGGCCATCACTCAGGCGCAGTTCGTGCTCGCCGACCACGACGAACTCGTCGACCTCGTCGTGTCGAGTCCTGACGGGCTCGGCAGGCTCACGGAGTTCTTCGACCGCCTGCAGCGCACGCATGGCGCACGCATGCAGGAACTCGGTCTCGCGTAGTTATTTCGTGCAGGTGGTGATCATCGTGTTGCTGGCCTGTGCCGCGATGGTCGCGCCTCCTGCATCGGTGATCGAGCAGTCGAGCTGACCAAGGAGGCTCGTCGCGGTCACGGAGGAGAGCGTGACGCCCGGGTCGAGCACGACGGTCTTCGTCCACGGCAGCGCCACGTTGAGTTCGGTCTGCAGGGCGCCTTGCTGGTCGGTGTAGATCACCGTGATCATGTCGAGGAGCTGGCGGGTGCCCGTCACCTGATAGGTGATCGTCCGCGGGTCCGTCGCCGCGACGGCAGGAGCGGTGGGCGCCGTCGGCGTCGGTTCCGCACTCGCCGTCGGTGAGGGTGCGACGGTGGTGACCGTCTCGGGCGTCAACGGTCCAGGAGGCGGTACGGGGGCCCGTGAGGTGGCTACGGGCGGCGCGGCCGAGGTCGTCGGGGCCTGGCTGGTGGAGGGCGGGCTGACGGTCTTCGACACCGAGCCGCTGTCGCCGCCACCGAGGATGACCACGGTGCAGATCACTGCGACGAGCAGGATGACCCCGGCGACGCCGGCGACCCAGATCCAGCGGCGATCGATCGGGTCTGCGTAGTCGTCGTAGTCGTCGTAGTCCTCGTAGTCCGCATCCTCGTAGTCAGCGTCGTAGTCGAGATCGTCATCCAACTCGTCGACGTCGTCGAGGACCACGGTCTCGGTCGAACCCGTGCGGTCGGCGCGCGAGGCGTAGCGCCGAGAGCCGCCGTGAGTGTCCGCGACGTACGAGTCGTAGTTCCGGTAGCGAGAATGGCCTGAATTCGGGGGATACTGCCTGCTCATCACACTTTCCCAGATCGCTTGGTGGTTGTTCGCGAGGTGAACGTGGTCGATGCTATCGGGGCAGAAGTGACGAATGAGGTTGACGCGCGGCGTGCCAGGTCACGGTCCGGCCTCGGTTCGCGCGACGTCTCCCGTGACGTTCCAGACGTGTTCGCGGAGCGCGAAGAGACCGTGGCGGCACGGGCTCTCGGCGTCCACTAGCCTCTAGCGAGGTAGTAAAGACAGACCAACGGAAAGGGTCCAGCGTGGAGGTCAAGATCTGTATTACCGACAGCCCGCGCGAGCTGGTCTTCAGCAGCGCGCAGACACACGATGAGGTGCAGAAGTTGGTTACCGACGCGCTGGGTACGGACTCGGGCGTCCTGAGCCTCACCGACGACAAGGGCCGGCTCTTCCTGGTGCAGGCCAAGAAGATCGCCTATGTCGAGATCGGTGCTTCCGACGGCCGTCGGGTCGGGTTCGGAATCTTGGCGGAGTCCGCCAAGAAGGGCTGACCGCTAGCCGCGCGTGAGCGGCACGTGTGACAGGCCGCCCCAGGCGAACTGCACCGTGCCCTCTACCGCGGCATCCTTCGAGATCGGCCGGTCGCTGTTCAGCCAGTACCGTGCGCAGTCCACGCTCACCGCGACAAGGCCGACCGCGATCATCCTTGCGCGATGCGCCTCGAGTCCCGAATCGCGGCTGATCAGGTCGAACACCGCGTCGGTGCAGGATTCGGTGGCGACCTTCACCTGCGCCGACACCAGCGGCTCGGTGACGTAGTCGTTCTCGAAGATCAGCCGGTAGCCCTGGCCGTCGTGCTCGATGAAGTCGAAGAACGCCTGGACCGCGGCGCGCAGTCGCTGACGGTTGTCGGTGGTGGTGCGCAACGCCTGCCGCACGCCGGACACCAGGTTCTCGACGTGGCGTTGCAGTACCGCCAGGTACAACTCCAGCTTGGACGAGAAGTGCTGGTACAGAACGGGTTTGCTGACGCCCGCTCGGTCGGCGATCTCGTCCATGCCCGCCGCGTGGTAGCCGCGTTCGACGAAGACCTCGCTGGCGGCGATGAGCAGCTGCCCGCGACGTTCGTCACGGGGAAGGCGATTGCCACGCCGGGCGCCTCCGGATGACCGGCCCGGCGAGCCGTCACCGGCCGCCGGTTGCGCGCGTCTCCTTCCGGCGTTGGCGAGCTCGCTCATTCAGACCTCAATCTGGATCGGTGCTGCGTGCTGGGCGTCGGATTTCGGCACCGGCCGACCATCCGAACGACATTACTACCGTAGTTGAGCGAGGGCGTGATCTGGCGGCCTTGTGCCGTCGGGTGGCGCGCCGGAACGTCAGGGGCGGCGCACTGTGCCATCCTGGTTCGGTGACCTACGACCCGGGGCGTCACTGGGGCGAGCGAAGCGACGGGACAAATCGGGACTGGGGCGAGCGAAGCGACGGGGAATATAGAGGCCGGGGTCGCGTACCCGTGCTGCACAACGAGTGGCGGGAGCCGCTTCGCGCGCAGCGCGACCCCGTCGCAGACGACTCGGGACGGACTCGATCCAATCGCGACGACCGTCAGCAGTGGCGCAAGCAGACCTGGCTGGGCCGCTTCCTGTCTACGTACGGCTGGCGTGCCTATGCGCTTCCCGTGTTGGTCGTGATTACCGCGGTCGTCGTCTACCAAACGATCGCGGGCATCGGCACGAAGGAACCGGTCAACGACGCGGGACCGATTCAGGGGCCGCCGACCATCGACCCGGCCAGCACCGCGATCATCGGTGCGCCGCCCAAGGGCATGACCCAGTTCGACGCCAATCTTCCGACCGGCATCCTGCCCGACGGGGGGCCGTTCACCGAGGCAGGCGCCAAGACGTGGCACATCGTGCCCGGCACGTCCCCGAAGGTCGGCGAGGGCACGACGAAGGCGTTCACCTACACCGTCGAGGTGGAGGACGGCGTCGACACCACGGCGTTCGGCGGAGACGACGCGTTCGCCAGGATGGTCAGCGAGACCCTGGCCAACCCCAAGAGCTGGACCCACAACCCGCAGTTCGCATTCACCAGGATCGATAGCGGCGAGCCGGACTTCCGGGTGTCGCTCACCTCGCCGATCTCCGTGCGCGAGGGCTGCGGCTACGACATCCCGCTCGAGGCGTCCTGCTACAACCCCGCTTATCTCGACGGTCAGCGCCGCGTCTTCGTCAACGAGGCGCGCTGGGTGCGTGGCGCCGTGCCGTTCCAGGGCGACATCGGCTCCTACCGGCAGTACTTGATCAACCACGAGATCGGCCACGCCATCGGCTACCAGCGTCACGAACCCTGCGGCGAGAACGGCGCACTGGCGCCCGTGATGATGCAGCAGACCTTCTCCATCAGCAACGATGACGACGCGAAGTTCGATCCGCAGTCGGTCCAGGCCGACGGCAAGTCATGCCGGTTCAACCCGTGGCCGTACCCCATCGCCTGACGGGAAGGTTCCCACCGGGATTGCCGTTGAATGGCTGTGCCTGGTGTGATTGACGTGGAGCCCAGGATTTCGAGTCGAGGAGCCTGCCCGTGTCGCCGTTACCACCGCTGGTCGCGCCCGCCGCTGAACTGACGCGCGACGAGGTTGCGCGCTACAGCCGCCACCTGATCATTCCCGACCTCGGGGTGGACGGGCAGAAGCGGCTCAAGAACGCTCGCGTGCTGGTGATCGGCGCTGGCGGGCTGGGGTCACCCACGCTGCTGTACCTGGCCGCCGCGGGCGTTGGCACCATCGGCATCGTCGAGTTCGACGTCGTGGACGAGTCCAACCTGCAGCGCCAGATCATTCACGGCCAGTCCGACATCGGACGGTCCAAGGCGCAGAGCGCCAGGGATTCCGTGCTGGAGATCAACCCGCTGGTCGAGGTGCGGCTGCACGAGGTCCGGCTGGACGAGTCGAACGCCGTCGACCTGTTCGAGCAGTACGACCTCATCCTCGACGGCACGGACAACTTCGCGACCCGCTACCTGGTCAACGACGCCGCGGTGCTGGCGGGCAAGCCCTACGTGTGGGGCTCGATCTACCGCTTCGAGGGTCAGGTGTCGGTGTTCTGGGAGGACGCGCCCAATGGTCTCGGCCTGAATTACCGCGACCTGTATCCAGAACCGCCACCACCCGGAATGGTCCCGTCCTGCGCCGAGGGTGGCGTGCTCGGCATCCTGTGCGCGTCGATCGCGTCGGTGATGGGCACCGAGGCCATCAAGCTGATCACCGGCATCGGCGATCCGCTGCTGGGCCGGCTGATGGTGTACGACGCGCTCGACATGACCTATCGCACCATCAAGATTCGCAAGGACCCCGCGACGCCGAAGATCACCGAGCTGATCGATTACGAGGCGTTCTGCGGTGTCGTTTCGGACGAGGCGACAGAAGCTGCCAAGGGCTCGACGATCACTCCGCGCGAGCTTCGCGAGCTGCTGGACTCCGGCAAGCCGTTGGCCCTGATCGACGTGCGCGAGCCCGTCGAATGGGACATCAACCACATCAGCGGCGCCGAGCTGATCCCGAAGTCCGCGTTCGAGACCGGCGAGGCATTGGCGAAGTTGAAGGTCGATCGCACCCCGGTGTTCTACTGCAAGACGGGTGTGCGGTCGGCCGAGGTGCTGGCCATCGTGAAGAACGCCGGCTTCGCGGATGCGAAGCACGTGCAGGGCGGGATCGTGGCGTGGGGCAAGCAACTCGAACCCGACATGGTGATGTACTGACGGCTCGTTGGCCCGAGCAGCGCTTAGTCTGACCTGTGTGACTGCCGACCAGCCGCCTGATCACGTGCTGGCTGCGTTCGGCCTCACCGGGCTTCGGCCCGTCCCCCTCGGTTCGAATTGGGAGGGCGGCTGGCGCTGCGGCGAAGTCGTGCTGTCCCTGGTGGCCGACCACGCCCGCGCGGCATGGTCGGCCAAGGTCCGCGAGACGCTCTTCGTCGACGGCGTGCGGTTGGCCCGCCCGGTGCGCTCCACCGACGGTCGCTACGTGGTCGCCGGTTGGCGCGCCGACACATTCGTCACCGGCACCCCCGAGCCGAGGCACGACGAGGTGGTGTCGGCCGCAGTGCGGCTGCACGAGGCCACCGCGCGCCTGGAACGGCCGCGCTTCCTGACTCAGCCGCCGTCCGTGCCGTGGTCGGACGTCGACGTGTTCGTCGCCGCCGACCGTGCGGCGTGGGAGGACCGCCCGCTGCATGCACTCCCGCCAGGCGCGCAGGTGGCGCCCAGTTCGTCCGACGGGCAGCGGTCCATCGAGCTGATCAATCAGCTTGCCTCGTTGCGCAGGCCGACGCGCGCCCCCAGCCAGTTGGTGCACGGCGACCTGTACGGCACCGTGCTGTTCGCGGGTACCACCGCGCCGGGCATCACCGACATCACGCCGTACTGGCGGCCCGCGTCATGGGCGGCCGGGGTGGTGGTGGTCGACGCGCTCGCGTGGGGTGAGGCCGACGACGGACTGGTCGAGCGGTGGACGTCACTGCCCGAGTGGCCGCAGATGTTGTTGCGCGCGTTGCTGTTCCGGTTGGCCGTGCACGCACTGCACCCGCGGTCGACGGCGGCGGCGTTCCCCGGCCTCGCGCGGACGGCCGCGTTGGTCCGGCTGGTCCTCTAAGCGCCCTCAGAACTCGTGGCGCACCTCGGAAAGGCGCACCCGGCCGTCGATGGCCAGCACCCCTTCGGCACGAAGTCGTTCCAGCTGCCGGGTG
>JAOPVF010000522.1 GCA_025963195.1 Mycobacterium sp.
GCGCTCCTATTCGAGACGCCATCACCGGGAAGGTGGTCGGTGTCATCGACCTCACCTGTTGGGCCAGCCAGGCAAATCCGCTCCTGTTCGCTCTGGCCAACAGCGCCCGCAGCCAGATCGAGGATCGAATGAACGCGCTGACCAGCGAGAACGAGACAGCCCTGCTGGAGACCTACCTGCGGCAATGTCACAGATTCCCGCTCGGGGTGTTGGCGATCGGGGGTGACGTCGTGCTGATGAACCCGTACCTTCGCCAGGCTTTGGACGCCGGCGACCAGATCGCCCTGCTGGAGCACGCATCGGACATGTGCGACTCCGACGCCGTGAGCACGGCACTCGTCGAGCTGCCCAGTGGCGGGACAGCCAAGATCACTGCCGCGGAGCGCATTCCGATCCGGGGCCACGGAAGCTATGTTGTGTTCCAGATCCGGCTCGCCGTCGAGGAGACGGCGCGTCGGTTCGGCATCGGGTCACCGATCCGCCCGGGCATTCCGGGCCTGGCCGGGCGAAGCAGCTCATGGCACCGCTCCTGCCAGCAGATCGAGCGGTGCTGCCGCGACCAGGACTGGGTCGCAGTGGACGGCGAGCCGGGCTCCGGGCGAGCGAAGATCGCCCAGGCAGTGGCACAGCATGTGAACGCAGACAAGATGGTACGCGTCCTACGAATCGAAAACTTCCCGGGCGCTGAGGAATTCATCAGCGAGCTGGTCGCCTCGACCGACGACGACGACTTCGCCGTGGTTCTGGCCGACGTGGACCGCCTACCCGACGAGGTGCTGGAGACGCTCGCCGCTGTCCTGCCACCGTGCGCCGGGCGGGGGTGGATCGCGGCGACGATGAACTCGGCCAACCACAAGCCGCTGGTCGAGATGCTGCTGCTGCCATTCTTCACCCACACGGTCACCGTGCCCGCATTGAGACACCGGATCGAAGACCTTGAAGCGCTGGTTCCGTTCCTGCTGCGCGAAATCACCCGTGGAGCCGACGTCAAACTCGCCCCGGAGGCGATGCGCCAACTCGGAAAGCTGCCGTGGACAGGCAACGTCGCGCAGCTACGGCAGGTGCTGGTCGAAACCGTTGCGCAGCAGCGCCACGGTGTGATTCAGGCGGACAGACTCCCCCCTGAGTGCCGATCCCTGGCCAGACGCAAGCTGACCCAAATCGAGGCTCTTGAACGAGACGCGATCGTGCGCAGTCTTCGAGAAAACGGGGGCAATAAGACCGACGCCGCCAACGCGCTCGGGATGTCGCGGGCCACGATCTACCGCAAGGTCAGGGATTTCGGAATCGCTTGACAGCGCCTGACGGTCGGTGCGAGGCCGTGCGGCTGCTACGCCCCCACCACGCTCACGTCGGGCACGTAGCTGCGCTGCGCCCACTGATACACCTGCCACGCGGCGAGCTCGTCGAACTCGTCGTGCACGCGCCGCGCCGACTCGGCCCCGATCGGTCGGGCATCACGGGCCTTCACCTGAACCTCGGCGCAACGTTCCATCATCAGGAAGTAGCCGACTGCCGCGTCGATCGTGGCCCCGACGGTCAGCAGCCCATGGTTGCGCAGGATCACCGCGCGGGTGCCGCCGATCGCCGCCGCGATGCGCTTACCGCCGTCGGTCGATCCGATGTTGACCTCTTCGTCGTCGAAGATCTCGTGGTCTCCGAAGAACGCGCACGACTCCTGTGAGATCGGCTCGAGCAAGGTGACGGTCGCCGAGAACGGCGTGCCGTAGGGCGTGTGGCAGTGGGCTGCCGAGACGATCTCGGGCCGGGCCTCGTGCACCGGGGCGTGGATGTAGTACGCAGCGATGTTGATGTGGCCACCACCCTCGATGGTGCCGTCCGGACGAACCAGGACGAGGTCGTCGGTGGTCATGGACCGGAACGGCACGCCGTACCGCCCCAACCAGAAGCAGTCCGGTCGCTCGGGGTCACGGGCCGAGATGTGCCCGTCGCCGAGCGAGCCCCAGCCCATCGCGCCGAACACCCGGTACGCAAGGGCGAGCCGGCGTTTGCGGTGAGCTCGCAGCTCGAAGGGATCGGCGATGTCCGGCTCGTAGGCAGCCGGGTCGAGGAATGGCCCGCCCTTCGTCGCGTCATGCATCGAATCCCACCTCTCGCCAGGAGCCGACGAATTCACGGGAAACTGACATCAACATCATTGCCTCTCGTCTGCCCTTCTCTTGCCTTTTAGATACAATATCGAAAAGGAATTGCCACCCATCGAACGGAGCACCCGTGCCGAATCCTCCCCGCGTGCTCGTGCTCGCCGAGCCCGATCCGGAAGTGGCGCTTCCGCCCCTGCACATGATCCCCGGCGACGTCGAGGTCGTCGAGGTGGGCTGGGCTCCCACCGAGGAGGAGCTGGCCGGGGCGTCGGTGCTGTACATCTGGGACCACCGCTTCGCCGACCTTGCCCCGATCCTGCGCCGAACCGACGAGCTGCGGTGGGTGCACGCCGCGTCGGTCGGGGTCAATCGGCTGATCTGCCAAGAGCTGGGCCAGGTCACGCTCACCAATTCGCGCGGTGTGTTCGACACGTCGATCGCCGAGTGGGTGCTTGCCGCGGTGCTCGCGCACGTCAAGGGGTTGAGTAACACCTGGGGATCCCAGCGAGAGGGTGCCTGGCGGTACCGCACCACCGGGCGGCTGGCCGGAACCCGTGCCGCGGTGGTGGGTACGGGCTCGATCGGCCGGGCCATCGCCGACCGCCTCGCCCGCCTCGACGTCAACGTCACCCTGGTCGGTCGCACCTCGGGCGACGACCCGCAGTTCGGCACGATCCGGGGCTCGGACGACCTGGTCGCCGTCGCCGCGGGCGTCGACCTGCTCGTCCTCGCGGTGCCACTGACGCCGGCCACCACCGCGCTTGTCGGAGCCGAAGTATTGGGCGCGCTGGGGCCACGCGGGTTCGTCGTCAACGTCGGGCGGGGACCTACCGTCGTCGAGACCGATCTCATCGACGCGCTTCGATCCGAGACGATCGCAGGCGCCGCGCTGGACGTGTTCGAAGTCGAACCGCTGCCGGCCGACTCACCGATGTGGTCCATGCCGAACATCCTGGTGTCGCCGCACATGTCCGGCGACTACGTCGGGTTCGAGATCGACATGATGTCCGTCTTCACCGACAACCTCGATCGGTGGCTGCGCGACAAGCCGTTGCACAACGTCGTCGACCCGGCCGTCGGCTACGTGCCGCGCTGAGCGCGCCCACCCCGAACGTGCCCGTCACGGGACCGCCACGATCGCCGGACGCGACGGCCCGCTGCCTGCACCGCTGCGCGCGATCGCGGCGGAGATGGTGTCCAGGTCGTCGTCGCTCAACTGCAGGCCCGCCGCGTCCAGCCAGCCATCGATCTGCGCCGGTCGCCGCGCCCCCACGATCGCTGCGGTGACCCCGGGCCAGAGCAACGTCCAGGCGATCGCGACGCTCGCCGCGCTCGTCGAGTGGCAGGTCGCCACGTCGGCGATGGCCGCGGCGACCGCCAGGTTGGCGGGCAGCTCGGAGGTGAAGTCGGATTCGCCGAGGCGCCAGTCGCCAGGCGCCAATCGCGACGGGTCGAACGTGCCGGACAGGAGGCCTGAGTGGATGGGGCTGTAGACGATCACGCCGGTGTCGTTGGCCTCGCACCATGGGATGACGTCCGCGGCCGCGGCGCGGTTGATCGCCGAAAGGGGCGGCTGCAGCGAGTCGACGTGCCCGACCGCCTCGGCCCTGGTGAGCTGGTCGACGGAGTGGTTGGACAGGCCGATCGCCCGCACCTTGCCACTGGCGCGCAGGTCGACCAGCGTCGCCCAGTAGTCCTCCAGTGCCGTGCCGTCGGTCGGCGGCCAGTGCACCTGATACAGGTCGATGCGGTCCACGCCCAACCGCCGCAGCGACGCCTCGCACTCGGCCTGCAGCGACGCCGCGTCCCCGACAGCGGTCGCTGGAATATGTCGAGAAGTGCTGTCTTCGGGATCCCACACCATTGCGCACTTCGTGAAGACCAGCGGCCGGTCCGTCTCCGATATCTCGGCAAGGGCCCGTCCGACGATCTCCTCGGAGTGGCCTAGGCCGTACTCCGGCGCGGTGTCGAGCCAGTTGATGCCTGCGTCGACGGCGTGGTGGATGGTGGCGATCGACTCGGCGTCGTCCTGCGGGCCCCAGCCGAAGGCCCAGTCGCCACCGCCGAGCGCCCAGGTGCCGAGGCCAAGCTTCGTCAGCTCCCAGCCCGTGCTGCCGAAGCGCCGTACCGGCAGCCCCATCAGGTGACCTCCTCGACCTTCTCGTACCACCGCTTGCGGGTGCCGACCTTGGCCCGCATCTTCCAACGCCGGGACTTGGGTGCCTCGGCCAGGTGGGCCCGTAACGTGTCGATCTGCATGCGGACCCGCGCCGCCACTTCCGGGTCCAGGCCGGGTCGCTGCACCGACTCGTGCAGCAGGGCCAGGTTCAGGTCGGCCGAGTACCAGAACCCCCAGTCGTCACACAACACGTCGCGGATGCGGTTGAGGTCGATCTGCCCGGCCGACTGCAACCCCAGCCGGTGCTCAGCGAGCAGCACCGTGAGGTCGATCAGGTCGTTGGCCGTCATCTCGTGAATCTGCAGCTTCGACAGCACCAGGTCGGCGAGCGAGATGCACGGGTCGGCCAGTTCGAGCCGGTCGGCGAACTTGATCGAATGGGCCATCACCAGGGCGTCCATGAAGACGTCGATCTTGATGCCCGTCTCGGGGTGGGCGAAGATCTGCCGCTTGATCCCCCACTCCCGCAGCCCGAGCGCTGCCGGGTCGGGGAGGTAGCCCTCGGCCTGGAAGAACGCGTCGATCCGCTGGTGATCACGGTCGCGACCCCAGAAGTCGATGTCGTAGAACGGACGTCGTCCGAGCTCACGCATCAGCCCGTTGTGTTGGGAGCAGTGCAGATGCACGGCCACCGACCCCGTGACCCGCAGCAGCAGCGACTGTTCGGCGGCGGACCCGACGAGGCGGGTGGCCTCGCCGGGGATCCGCTCATGCCGTGAGACCGTCGCGGCAGCGGCGAATTGAGCCTGAGTCGCGGCGTCCGTCCCGTCCATTACTCGACCGGAATCTCGCTGAACTGGCCCTTGATGTCGGCCCCCTGCCTGGCGCGGTAGATCCGGAACGCCGCATACCAGGTCAGCGCGAACACCGTGACGGCGACCGTCATCACCTCGGAGAGGTGGTTGTTGGCTCCGTAGGCGGCGTCGATCAGCAGCCGGTAGAAGACGAACACCACGCAGGTGAGCGCGACGACGCCGATCACCGAGATCACCGGCACCTTGCCCACCCGATAGGCGACCGGCGAGGACTCGAACTCCCGCTTGCGGCGGAACGGGAAGATGATCGCGGCCAGGCAGACGCCCATGAACGGGATGCACTGGCCGAGAAAGCCACCGAGCACCAGGACCGAGCTGGTGAACGCGTAGAGGCACACCCAGACGGAGGCGATCGCTGCCGACAGCGCAAGGGCCCAGGTGGGGGTGTGGAACTTGGCCGAGACCGACGAGAACCACTTCGGCGCCAACCCGTCGAGTGACCACGCGAGCATGCTGCGCGTTGCGACGATCAACGAGCTCGCGCCGACGAAGAACAACAGCGAGAGCACCCACAGACTGTTCACCACCGTGAGCACCGGATTGCCGCCGGCGATACCGGTGTACAGGTTGACGTACGGCGCTGCGTCGAGCGGGAACTTGTCCGGCGTCACCTCGGTCGAGGCGAGCATGAACGAACTGCCGAATGCCATGCGGTACAGGAACATCAGCAGCATCATCGCCCCGCCCATCGTGACGATGGCCAGCGTCATGCCCCGCAGCTGACTGCGCTGGCCGTCCTTCACCTCACCGCCGAAGCTGACGGAGAGAACCGCGAACCAGAGCGAGAATGCGGGCCAGGCCGCGTAGAACGCGGTCTGCGACAGGCTGAACGGGTGTGCGGTGTCGGCCGCTGCCGCGATGACGCCGTCGTAGGCACCCGCCCCCGCTGCGGCGTCGAAGTTGTGGTGGAAGTCGAGTACACCGGTCGCCGCCAGCGCGAGGGTGACGAACGTGACCAAGAGGCTGACCGCCGTGACGTAACTGGCCCACCGCTGGACCTTGAAGTACACCCCCGCGCCGCGGTATTGCACGATCGAGAAGATGCCGACCACGAGCACGCCGCCGAGGAACAACCCCCACTTGCCCGCGAACCAGTTGCCCGCATTGATCAGGGCCGCGCTGTGCTCCTGGACCCCAAGTGAACCGAGCATGGGCGCGATGCCGAACTTGGAAAGGAACGCCCCATTGACCCCGGTGTAGAAGAGCTGCCAGAAGACCAGGGACATGCTCAGCGCGATGCCTGCAACCGGATGCAGGATCCGTGACATGAACACGTAGTCGCCACCGGAACGCGGGTAGACCATGCTCAGCAGCCCGTAACAGCCTGCGATGAAGAGCCCGGCGACGGTGGCGATCAGCGTCGCCAGCTCCATCGACGCACCCGGGTAGAACTGCCAAGCCGCGACGATGAAGATGATGTAGCCAAGGGCGATCTGCTGCCACCCGTAGAACATCACGTCGTCGGTACGTACCTGGCGGACCAGCCCCGAGCTGGCCCGGGTGAAGACCCCGGCCGTGGTCGGGACCCCGGATTTCAGAGTCGGTGCAGCAGTCATGGCGATCAGCCCCTTACCAGGCTCGTGTTGACAAGGCCGTGTCGTTCATCGAGATCGATGAGCAGACCGCCCAGGATCCCCTCGCTGTATTCACTGCCGGGGTTGCCGATCGGCACGCCCGCCAGCTCCCGGACTCCCCGGGATTCGTGAATGTGTCCGTGCAGGCCGAGCATCGGCTCGTAGGTGGCGATGGCGTCGCGGGTGGCGGTGCTGCCGACCGGCACCATCTGCGGGCCACCCGACGTGACGACCGCGCGCAGTTCCTCGTCGAGCTTGGGCGCGTAGTCAAGACCCGACGCGTACGGCGGGACGTGCAGGCTCATGATCGTCTTGCCAGGGTCGGCGGCCTTGGCCATCACCTCGTCGATCCGTCGACCGAGATCCTCCTCGGACACGTCACGCGGGCACGCCCACGGCGTGATGTTGCCGTAGCCCATCCCCATCATCTGGAAGCCGCCGTCGAGATCGATCACCGTGCCGTTCGGATCCTCGATCACACTCGACCGGCTGAGCATGTCGTCGACGTCGAAGTAGTCGTCGTTGGCGCCGCTGATCAGCACCCGCACGCCGGTTCCGCCGAGGCGGTCCTCGGCCATGTCGATCCAGCGCTCGACGCGCTTGAGGATCAGCGCGCGGAACAGGTCGTCGATCCTGTCCTG
>JAOPVF010000529.1 GCA_025963195.1 Mycobacterium sp.
CTGCGGACCGTGGTGGAGAGTGCACTCGACAACGTCGGCCATCTCGCCAACGACGCCGCAGTGGACCTGATCGTCGACATGCCTGCGACCGAGGTGATCGCCGAGGTCGATCAGCGCCGCGTGGAACGGATCCTGCGCAACCTCATCGCCAACGCCATCGACCACGCCGAGGGCAAGCCGGTGCGGATCCGGATGCTGGCCGACGACGACACCGTCGCGGTCACGGTGCGCGACTACGGCGTCGGGCTGCGGCCCGGTGAAGAGAAGCTCGTCTTCAGCCGCTTCTGGCGGTCCGACCCGTCACGCGTGCGGCGCTCCGGCGGCACCGGCCTCGGCCTGGCGATCAGCATCGAGGACGCCCGGCTGCACCAGGGCAGGCTGGAGGCATGGGGTGAACCGGGCAAGGGCGCGTCGTTCCGGCTCACCCTTCCGTTGGTGCGTGGTCACAAGGTAACGACGAGCCCATTGCCGCTCAAGCCCGTTGGGTCGGACCGGCCGCCGCGCCGGGCGCCGCAGAAACGCGAACCGGCGGGGGAGCGGGCGTGAGACGCGTCCTGGCGGTGATGTCGCTGCTGCTGCTGGTTCTCACCGTCGCGGGATGCGCCGGCGTGCCGAGTTCGTCGGCACCGCAGGCCATCGGCACCGTGGACCGCCCGGCTCCGCCCAGCCTGCCCACCCCGACGCCTGCCATGGATCCCGACGTCCTGCTGCGCGAATTCCTCAAGGCCACGGCCGATCCCGCGAACCGGCACCTGGCCGCGCGGCAGTTCCTCACCGAATCGGCGTCGAGTTCCTGGGACGACGCGGGCAGCGCGCTGCTGATCGACCGAGTCGTGTTCGTGGAAACGCGTGGTCCGCAACGAGTTTCGGTGAACATGAAGGCCGACATACTTGGTTCGCTGTCCGACATGGGCGTGTTCGAAACCGGTGAGGGCGCGTTGCCAGACCCGGGTCCGATCGAGCTCGTCAAGACCGCAGGCGGTTGGCGCATCGACCGTCTGCCCAACGGGGTCTTCCTCGACTGGCAACAGTTCCAGCAGACCTACAAGCGCAACACCCTGTACTTCGTCGACCCCACCGGCAAGACCGTGGTGCCAGACCCGCGCTACGTCGCGGTGTCCGATCCCGACCTGTTGGCCACCGAGTTGACCACCAAACTGGTTACGGGCGCTCGTCCCGAGATGGACAAGACGGTCCGCAACCTCCTCGGCCCACCGCTGCGCCTGCGCGGACCGGTGACGCGCGCCGACGGGGGGAAGACCGGGGTGGGTCGCGGGTACGGCGGCGCCCGCATCGACCTGGAGAACCTCTCCACCACAGATCCACACAGCAGGCAATTGCTCGCCGCCCAAATCATCTGGACTCTGTCGCGGGCGGGCGTCAACGGCCCGTACGTCATCAACGCCGACGGCGCCGCGCTCGACGACCGGTTCGCCGATGGGTGGAGCACCTCCGACGTGGCGGCCACCGACCCTGGCGCCGACCCCGGCGCCGCAGCCGGATTGCACGCCCTGGTGGGCGGATCCATGGTGTCGATGGACGGACAGAAGGCGCCGCGCCTGCCCGGCTCGTTCGGGCAGATCCCCAGTCAGACCGCGGCGGCCTTGTCGCGCAGCGGTCAGGAGGCGGCGTCGGTGGTGACGATGCGGCCGGGCGCGCCCGACATGGCGTCGTCTCTGTGGGTCGGCCCGCTGGGCGGTGACGCGTCCCAGGCGCTGGATGGACGCACGTTGTCTCGGCCCACCTGGTCGCTCGACGACGCCATCTGGGTCGTCGTCGACGGCAACAACGTGGTTCGGGTCATCCAGGAGGCCGCGTCCGGACAACCCGCCCGGATCCCGATCGACGCCACCGCCGTGTCGACGCGCTTTCCCGGACCCGTCAACGAACTTCAGCTGTCGAGGGACGGGACGCGCGCCGCGATGGTCATCGAGGGCCAGGTCGTCCTGGCCGGTGTGGAGCAGACTCAGGGCGGGCAGTACGCGCTGACCTACCCGCGGCGACTGGGCTTCGGATTGGGCGACACCGCGGTGTCGCTGTCCTGGCGCACCGGCGACGACATCGTCGTCACCAGAACCGATCCCCAGCATCCGGTGTCCTACGTCAACCTCGACGGCGTGAACTCCGATGGGCCGAGCCGCAACCTGCTCGCGCCGGTGACGGCGGTGGCGGCCAACCCGTCGACGGTGTACGTCGCAGATCAGCGTGGCGTGCTTCAACTTTCGGGATCGGCAGCCGAAGACGACCCGGCGTGGGCGGAGGTCCGGCCGCTGATGAATCCAGGCACGGTGCCGGTGCTATCCGGCTGAGACGCCCCTTACCCGCCGGATGATCGCCTCGGCGTCGGTGACGGTGTTGCCACTCCAGGCGACATGCAGATCGGGCCTCACGAGCACCAGTTGGTTCTGGTACAGCGAGCGACAGTCCGGATCGTCGACGATGAGGTGGTGTAGCGGCATGCCGACGAGTGCGGCCTCGTCGATCAACCGTTTGGCTTCGGGATGTCTGCCCGCGTCGACCAGCGTGAACCCCGGCCCGAAGTCGTCGAACAACGTGCGGTCGGTTCCGACGACGACGTTGGGGGCTCGATGGCCGGCTCGCACCGTCGGCACGTAGCTGCGGCGGTTCCATGGCGGAGCCTCGGTGTCTGGTGCGCACACCACGGGTGAGTCGTCGTATCGAACGTCGAGTTCGATGCCGAGGCTGATGTTTTCGCCATCGTTGGCGCAGAGGAAGTCGGCGATGCCTGCGCGATGTGCGGCGGCCTCCGCGGTGTGGGCCACTAGCAGATCGCCGTCGGACATGAAGTGGTACTGCAGGTGCACGCCCGCGTTCTCCACTGATGCGTCGCGGTTGCGTTCACCGATCGGGCGGCGTTCGGCTTCGTAGCTGTCCAGCAGCCGCTGACCACCCCACCCCCGTACCACCGCAGAAAGCTTCCAGCCCAGGTTGAACGCGTCGCCGAGACCGGTGTTCATTCCGTAGCCCCCGGTGGGGATCATCGTATGGACCGCGTCCCCGGCGAGCAGGATGCGGCCGCGGCCGTAGCCGTCGGCGAGAAGAGCGGTGGGGCCCCAGCCGCTGGAGGCCAGGATCTCGTCGACCTGCACGGGTCGGCCCAGCGCGCTTTGAATGAATTCGATGGGGTCACCGATCGGATCGTCGGAGACGACGCCGGGGCCCAGGTTGACGTGCAACGTCCAGGTGTCCACTTCGTCTTGTGCTATGACGGTGGTGCCGGTGGAGAAGAACAAGTGCCAGAACTGGCCCATGGCATGCAGATTCGCCAGATCCGACGAGCGGAAGTGCACCAGCGCGAAGGTGGTGAAGGCCGGAAGGCCGGTCATGGCGATGCCGAGTTCGCTACGTACCCGGCTTGAGGCGCCGTCGCATCCGACGAGGTAGTCCGCTCGCACCAGCAGCTCCTCGCCGTCTCCGTCGGCCAGGGTGGCCCACGCGATGCCGTCGACCTCAGCGCATTCCTCGAGGCGCCAGCCTTGGCGTACGTCGATCCGCGGATCGACGTGGCACCGTTGCATCATCACTCTCTCGAACAGCTCCTGTGACACTCGCTGCCAGGGTTGGGCAGGGTGGACGCCGTCGCGGTTGTCGAGCAGCCAAGCGCGCTGTTCGTCGACCGACGGCAGGCGCCACCGAGCGATCTCCGGGCCGTTGAGGTCGGGTGCGAAGATGACGTCGAAGGAGTGCTGAGGGTCGACGCCGACTTCGCGGAGTTGCTCGTCGACGCCCAGTCGTCGCAACAATTCCATGCTGGCACCGTTGGTGATGTCCATCTTGGGGAACCGCGTCGTTGCCGGGTTGCGCTCGGCCAGTATGCAATTGACGCCGTTGCTGGCGAGAATGCATGCCAGGGTCAGGCCCGTCGGTCCGCCGCCCGCTATGAGTACCGGTGTGTCCACTGTGGATGCCACGGTCCCGCCCCTCGCTACCTCGATGGTCTCGGACTCACGGTAACCTCGCAAAGTGTCAGCTGTCAATATAAATTGTGATCAACAACATCCAGCGGATTCGCGCTCGGGCGCTCACTCCGTTGCATCGTCTCCATGTCACTGTCGCTTCTTGATTCCCCATCTGAGCGCGTAGCGGTCGAGCGTTGCCGCGATCGCCTCGATGTCAGCG
>JAOPVF010000078.1 GCA_025963195.1 Mycobacterium sp.
CACGTGGTGCTCTTCGGCGTACTTCTCGCCGCGCAGCTCCTCGCCAAGTCCACCCTCGGGGGTGTTCTCCAGCGGGGTTTCCTTGTCGCCGAGGATGTACGGCGCCTTGGCCATCAAGTGATCGCGCAGGTCCATGATGACGAGCTTGGGAGACAAGGGTTTTCCGGTGTTCCACGCCGGGCATTGTGACTGGCAGCGGCCACACTCCGTGCACGTCGTGAGGTCGAGGTAGCCCTTCCAGGTGAAGTCCTCGATCTTGCCGCGGCCGAACACCGCGTCCTCGGCGGGATCCTCGAAGTCGATCAGCTGGCCGCCCGACTCCATCGGCAGCAGCGGGCCCAGCGCGTTGGGCAGCCGCTTGAAGGTGACGTTGACGGGCGCAAGACCGATGTGAAGGTGCTTGGAGTGCAGCACGATCAGCAGGAAGATCAGCATGACGCCGATGTGCAGCATCAGGGCGACGGTCTCGATGATCTCGTTGACGGAGTGGCCCAGCGGCTCGAGCAGCGTGCCGATGCCGTGTGAGAAGAACGCTCCCCAGCCGTAGGGCAGGTTCCCCGTCGCCACCGCCGCGCCGCGGAACAGCGCGTAGGTCCAGATGACGTTGAAGATCATGAACAGGATCAGCCAGGCGCCACCGGTGTGGGAGCCGTAGAACCGCGACTCACGGCCGTATTCCTTGGGCTCGGACCGCAGCCGGATGATGGCGAACGTGGTGATGCCGAGCAGCACCGCGAGCGCGAAGAAGTCCTGCAGGAAGCCCAGTGCGTCCCAATGGCCAACGAACGGGATCGCGAACCTCGGGTTGAACAACACGCCGTAGGCCTCGAGGTAGACGCTGGCCAGGATGAAGAAGCCCCACATGGTGAAGAAGTGGGCGATGCCGGGGATCGACCAGCGCAGCAGCCGGGTTTGCCCGAACACCTCCTTCATCTGCGTGAGGAAGCGGGTGGGGATGTTGTCCTTGCGTGCATCCTCGTCGAGGGTGGGCTGCCCCGACCGGATCAGGTTCGTCAGCCAGAGCACGCGCTTCGCGGCGAAGACCAGCACGACGGCCGTCATCAGTAGGCCGATGACCAGCCTGATCAACGTCTGCGTATCCACCGCGGGCCTCCCCGTTCCAAGTTACCAGCCAGTAACTTGGAACGGGTTACTGACGGGTAACTTATGCTAGATGCCTGCTCATAGTTGCATCAAGGGATTGAGCGACGCTACGAAGGCTGGCCTAAGTCACTTCTCGCCGTTCCCCGGTCCGGGATCGATCGGGATCGTGTTGATCGTCGTCGCCGGCGTGGATGTCGGCGTCGACGAGCTCGTCGGCGGCGTTGATGGCGGGGCCGTCGTGGTTGGAGTCGTCGTCGTGCTTGGAGTCGTCGTAGTGGGCGTTGCTGTAACCGTTGTGGTGCCCGGTGTCACGGTCCGGGGCGCGGGCTGCTGGGGGCGGGGCTGCGCGACGGGCACCAGCCGGGGCGAGGGCGTCACGACGACGGTGGAGGTCTCGGCGACGGGCGCGACCACCGGCTGAGTCGAGGTGGCCGAGGTCACCGGGGCCGACGACACGGCGACGCTATTCGCCGGAGCGGTTGCGCCGTCGAACTGGGTGACGCCGAAGACCGCCAGAGCGGCGATCGCTGCGGCTGCGGCCGCGGCGAAGGCGACCAACGGCCCGCGCCTGCGCGGGGGGACGTCGTACCAGTCGTGTTCGCCGAACTCGACGGACGGCCTGCTGAAATCTAGAGGGGCAGGCTGCCCGACATTGCCGTCGCTTCGCTCGGCGACCGTCACGTCATCGGGGGCTTGCGACCAGGCCAGCGCGGCCGGTACCGCCGCGGCCGGTGGCGGCGCGGCCATCGCCGGTGCAGTCGGCGTCAGCGCGGTCGCCGTTTCGTCGGCCTTCGAGCTGGCCGCCAGTAGCGACGCGCCTGCGGCCGCCGTCAGCTGGGGATTCGGCGTGGTCACTATCGCCGTGCACAAATGCTGTGAAAGCCGTTGGGTGAGGAGCGGAATGCGCGCACCGCCGCCGATGGTCGCAACCGCACTGACGTGGGCAGGCTGGACGCCGTTGCGGTCCAGCGTGTCGTCGAGCGCGGTGAGGAAACCGTCCAGCGGCTCGTCGAGGAGTTGTTCGAGGTCGGTCCTGGTCAACCGGACGCTGGTGCGCTGGCCCGGCAGGTCGACGGCGATCGCCGCCGCCGTGTCCGCCGAAAGCCGGTGCTTGGCCAGCCTGCACGCCTCGCGCAACCGGGTGAGCGAACCCACCATCGCCGTGCCTGACGGGTCCGTCTGCGTGGCGTCGCCGAGCTCGGTCACCACCTTGCGCAGAATCGCCCCGTCGATCAGGTCTCCGGAGAAGTCGGCGAGCCGGACCGTGTCGCCGATGCGGGCGTAGTTGTCGTCCGCATCGACGAGCGTGATGCTGGTTCCGCTGCCGCCGAAGTCGCAGACCGCGACGACACCGCGCGACGGCAGGCCGGGGTTCGCGCGCAGCGCCCGCAACGCCGCCGTGGCGTCGGGCACCAGTCGTGTGGTGCGCGGCAGGGTCATCCGCAGTGCGTCCACGACGGACGAAGGCCAGTGCGCGGGCACCGTCACTGCCACGTCGGACACCAGCTCGGAGCCGGGTAGCGCACTGGTGACCGCTTCCAGGGCCTCGGCCAGCAGCGCTTCGGGCCGATGGGTGGAGCCGTCGGAGGCGACCAGCGGCACCGGATCGCCGATGCGGTCGACGAAACCGCTGAGCCAGCCGCCCTGTGCGGTGCGCAGTACGGCGGGGTGCACGACGGCCTGCGATCCCGAGGTCGCCACCAGATTGGTGGCGCCGATGGAGATGCCCAGCGTGGGTGCCGCGGCGTGTCGGTTCGTGATCATGAATCGACGCTAAGGCGATTCGGCGCCGTGCGGATCGGTGCCCGACCCGTCGCGACGGCGGCCCCTGTAGGGGATCTCGATTAGGGGATGGGGGTGCGTAGGGGGATGGCTTCCGGCAACCGTGGACGCAGCATCAACGCTGCCGTCGGGATCCTGATCCGGGAGCTGGCATAGAGTCCTTGCACTGACTAACAATCGCACTGACTAACAATCCGGAAGGGGACCCGGTGACTGACACGGCATCCGCCGATCTGGCGTCGCTGCCGTTACCGCCGAAGAACCCGTTGCCCTATCGGCAGCGGGCGCGCGCACTGCGGTCGTTCCACACCGGGATGGACGAACTCCGTGACGCCGGCGGGCCGGTGACCGGGTTCCGATTGGGCCCCAACTGGCTGATGCCCCCGATCGTGGTGGCGACGTCCCCGCAGGCGATCCGCGACATTCTGTCCGTCAGGGACGGTGCCGTCGACAAGACGTCGCTGATCCTCTCCGAGCTGCGCCGGGTGCTCGGCGGCAATCTGTTCAACCTGCCCTACGAACAGTGGCTGCCACGCAAGCGAACACTGCAGCCGGTCTTCACCAAGCAGCACGTGCGCCAGTTCGGCGGCCACATGGCCGAAGCCGCGGAGAAGGTGTCCGCGGGCTGGGCGGACGGCGACGTCGTCGACCTCGATGCCGAATGCCGAACCCTCACCTTGAGGGCTCTTGGCCGTTCGGTCCTCGGACTTGACCTCACCGATCACGTCGAAGACATCGCCGAGCCGCTGCGCACCGCGCTGACATACGTCGCCGATCGATCGCTGCGCCCCGTCCGTGCGCCGCGCTGGCTGCCGACACAGGCGCGGCGGCGCGCGTTCGCAGGCAGCGCCGCGCTGCATCGGCTCGCTGGAGACATCCTGGCCCGGTGTCGCGCCGACCCGTCCACGGACGCCCCCCTGGTTCAGGCGCTGATCGCGGCCACCGATCCGGAGTCGGGAAACAGCTTGTCCGACAGTGAGATTGCCGACGAGCTGATCGTGTTCCTCTTCGCCGGGCACGATACCACGGCGACCACGCTGACCTACGCGATGTGGGAACTGGGACGCCACCCCGAGATTCAGGATCGGGTGGCCGCCGAGGTCGCCGCCCTCCCCGATCGCGAACTGGAACCCGACGACGTCGCTCAACTGGGCTACACGGTGCAGGTGCTGCGAGAGGCGTTGCGGCTGTGTCCCCCAGGGCCGACGGGAACCCGGTTGGCCACTCGCGACGTCGAGGTCGGTGGATACCGGGTGCCCGCGGGCACGTTGCTGATCTTCGGCAGGCTCACCGTGCAACGCGACCCGACCTTGTGGGACCGGCCGCTGACCTTCGACCCCGAACGGTTCAGCGCAGAGAACATGAAGGGCCGCGATCGCTGGCAGTACATCCCCTTCGGCGCCGGGCCGCGCGCATGCATCGGCGATCACTTCGCGATGCTGGAGGCCACCCTTGGCCTTGCCACGTTCGTCCGCCGAGTCGAAATACGTTCTCTCGAAGACGAATTCCCGCTCGCCGTGCCCTTCACGATGGTGGCGGACGGCCCGATTCCGGCGCGCATCCGAACCCGGAACCCGCTGGGCGCCAACGACTTGGAGACATCGACGTGAGCATCGACCGAGCTGGGACCGACGCAGGAGCCCATGCGGCGGTGCTGCTGAACCCACGCGACGCGTCCGACCGGGACATGATCGACGA
>JAOPVF010000542.1 GCA_025963195.1 Mycobacterium sp.
GTGCATGGCGACCGGAATGCCGCGGCCGTCATCGGTGACCTGGACGCTGCCGTCGCCGAGGATCTTGACGTCGACCCGCGTGGCGTAACCGGCCATCGCCTCGTCGATCGCGTTGTCGACGACCTCCCAAACCAGGTGGTGCAAGCCGCGCTCACCCGTGGAACCGATGTACATGCCCGGTCGTTTCCGGACTGCCTCCAATCCCTCCAGAACAGTGATCGAATCGGCGCCGTACTCCTTGGGAGCACTCTTCTTCTGGGCAGGCACGTTGAACGCGTCTCCTTGGGGTTCGCAAGCAAGGGATCGAGGGCCCCTCGCGGTCTCAAATCAGTCTACCGTCAGCCACCGTCAGGACTGACTCTGAGGCGGCGTTTCTGCACACCTAAAAACGACGTGCGCGGAATTTCTCGACAATCCTCGCGTCCGGGCGCCCGAGAGAAGCACTTCGCGGACTGACGCGGCTCTCAGCCGTCGCTCAGGCCGGCCGTCACCCGTAGGTGTCGCGGGGACCGCGTCCTGCGATGTGATACCTGCCCTTACGCCAGGTCGGGGCGGTCGGACCGACGATCTTCAGTGACGTCACGACACCGTCCCCGACGGCGGCCGCGATCTTGGCCAGGATTTGCGCCTGCACCATCCTCAGCTGGGTGGCCCACGCCGTCGATTCGGCCTCGACGGTCAGCACTCCTTCGCGCAGCGACGATGGATTGGCGTGTTCGGCGATCTGGTCACCGACCACCGTCGACCACTGACCGAATATGGAGCCCTCCGCCACACGGGGAGCCCAGCCCCTGCTGCGCGCCATGTCCATGGTCGCCGCTCCGAACGCCTGCGGATCCCGGGAGTCCGGCCCCGGGCCCGACCACGTGCGTCGGCGCCCAGGCCGTCCGGCAACTCGCTTGGCCGGTGACGTGCGGCCGCGGCCGACGTCCTTGCCTTGACTGCGTGCGGCTCCGCGCGCCTCCTCCAACGTGCGACGCACCAGATCCATCCCGCGCAGATGCGCCAAGTGGTCGGGCGGTCCTGCCACGTCACCGGTCTCTTCGGATTCCGTCATCCGATCACCTCCGATACTCGACCCGTGTCGTCGTCGCGCATTCCGATCTCGATTCTCTGAGCATCCCAGTCCGCCGGAACGTCTTCGTGCACTGCGGCGGTGACAAGAACCTGTTCCGCCGACGCCGCCACACTGACCAGCGCGCGCCTGCGCGCGGCGTCGAGTTCGGCGAATACGTCGTCGAGGAGCAACACGGGATCGGTACCCTCCGAACGCAACAGCTCGTAGGCCGCGAGTCGAAGAGCCAATGCCATGGACCACGATTCACCGTGGCTAGCAAAACCTTTCGTGAGTTGATCACCGAGCCGCAGCTCCAAGTCATCGCGATGCGGGCCGACGAGGCACACACCGCGCTCGAGCTCGGCCGACCGCTTTCGCGCCAGTTCGGTCAGCAGCGCAGCCTCGAATGCCTCGGCGTTCACCGTGCCTGCCGCGGCTTCGGCCTCCACCGTCTCCACCGAACTGCGGTATCGCACCCCGGCCGCACGCGATGACGGTGCCAAGAGTTGGTAGGCCTTCTCGACTTCTGGGGCGACCTGGTTGACCAGATCGACTCGGGCAGCGATGAGTTGCGCACCGTAGGTCGCGAGGTGCCCGTCCCACACGTCGAGGGTTTCCAAGGCGCTCGAGTCACCGCGAAATCTGTTGCCCGACGCGGTCTTCAGCAGGGCGGTGCGTTGACGAACCACTTTGTCGTAATCCGCACGAATGCCCGCCACCGTTGGCCGTCGGGTGGTGGCCAACTCGTCGAGGTAGCGCCTGCGTTCACCCGGGTCGCCACGAACCAGGGCAAGGTCCTCTGGAGCGAACAACACGGCGCGCAGTACACCAAGGATTTCCCGGGCAGTTCGCACGGGGGAGCGGTTCAGCCGCGCCTTGTTGGCCCGGCCAGGGGTGATCTCGAGGTCGACCGCAAGCTCGCGTCCCTCGTTGACGACGATCGTGGAGACCACCGCACGTTCGGCACCCGCTCGGACCAGTGGCGCGTCGGTACCCACTCGATGAGAGCCCAAGGTGGCCGAATACCAGAGTGCTTCAATGAGATTCGTCTTACCGAAGCCATTGGGACCGATGAACACCGTGCGGCCAGGCGCCAGGTCCAGCTCGGCCCGCGGCCACGACCGGAAGTCGGTCAATCCCACATGTCGGACGTACAAATCCCATCCCCGAGTCGCTTCAGGTCCAGCCTCCGGATCATCCGGACTTACTTATCCTTTGGACGGCGTGCCCACCGAACTGGTTCCGCAGCGCGGCGACGGCCTTCATCGTCGGGGAGTCGTCCTGCCTCGAGAGGAACCTCGCGAACAGTGACGCCGCGATACCGGGCACCGGCACACGCAGCCTGATGGCCTCCTCGACGGTCCAGCGGCCCTCACCCGAGTCTTCGGCGTAGCCAGTGATGTCGTCGAGAGCTGGATCTTCCTTGAGCGCCTTGGCAAGCAACTGCTGCAGCCACGACCGCACGACGGTGCCATTGGTCCACGCCTGGATGACCTCTTGCGGGCTCTTGATCAGTTCCTCGGCCGCGAGCACCTCGTAACCCTCGCCGTAGGCCGTCATCAGCGCGTACTCGATGCCGTTGTGCACCATCTTGGCGAAGTGCCCAGCGCCAACCGGTCCGGCGTGCACGAATCCGTCGGCGACGTCGCCGGGCGGCCGCAGCGTGTCGAAGATCGGCATCGCCCTCGCGATGTCGGCATCACTACCGCCGACCATGAGACCGTAACCCTCGGTCAAGCCCCAGATGCCGCCGGACACGCCGGCGTCGATGTACCCGATTCCCTTCTCGCCCAGCAATTTTGCGTGCGGCCCGTCCTCGGTGTAGCGGGAGTTACCGCCATCGATCACCAGGTCACCCTCGCTGAGTTCGGCGGCGAGCCCGACGATCGTGTCGTTGGTGATCGGGCCGGAGGGCACCATCACCCACACCACTCGCGGCGCCGACAGCGCCCCGGCCAGTGCGGCCAGCGTCGGGACATCGGTGACTTCCGGCCGCGGATCGAAGCCGATCACTTCGTGGCCATCCTTGCGCAAACGCTCGCGCATGTTGAAGCCCATTTTGCCGAGACCGATCAACCCGAGTTGCATGTGCGCCTCTTTCGTGGCGTAGGACCGGTCAGCCCGGAAGCCGCACCGGCATCAATAGATAGACGTAATCGGTTTGGGCCGCCGGGAACGGCCCGGTGGAACCCCCGGATCCATCATCATCGCCTGCTGGGCGCAATACCGCGGGTCGGCTAGGTGTCGTGAAGCCGAACGTCACCTTCTCGGAATGCAACGAACCCAGACCGTCGGTCAGGTAGGTCGGGTTGAACGCAATGGTCAACGGCTCGCCCGAGAACTCGACCGCCAGATCCTCCTCGGCGCGACCGACGTCGTCGGCACCGGCGGACAAGTGCAGCACGTCCTCGGAGAACTCCAACCGAACCTGCGCCCCGCGGTCGGCCACGAGGGCCACGCGCTTGATGGCTTCGGTCAACTCTGCGACCCCGACCGTCGCCACCGCCGTGTGCTCGGACGGCAGCAATTGACGGAACTTCGGGAACTCCGCATCGAGCAGCCGGCTGGTGGTGCGCTTGCCGTTGCTGCGGATGCCGAGCAGCCCTTCCTTGCCGACTGCGCTGCCTGCACCGAGTGACAAGTGCACCTCGGCACCGTCGGTACCCGCCTTGGCGGCGTCGGCCAGCGTCTTGGCCGGTACCAGGACCGCGGCCTCCAGGTCCGCGGCATCGGTGGACCACGTCAGCTCGCGAACTGCCAAGCGGAACCGGTCCGTCGCAGCCAAAACTACCTTCTCGCCGGAGATTTCGACGCGGATGCCCGTGAGCATTGGCAGCGTGTCATCCCGCCCTGCGGCAACGGCCACCTGGCCGATGGCCTCACTGAACAAATCCGAGGCCACGACGCCAGTCTCGTCGGGCAAGCCGGGGAGCGTGGGATAGTCCTCGACGGCCATGGTCGGCAGCGAGAACTTCGCACTTCCGCAGGTCAGCAGGACCCTGGTGCCCTCGACGCTCACGTCGACCGGCTTGCCAGGCAATGAGCGAGTGATATCCGACAACAGCCGTCCTGACACCAAAACGCTTCCAGGAGAAGCGATTTCGGCGGCAACTCGGACCTCTGCCGAAACTTCGTAGTCGTATCCGGAGATCACCAGGCCGTCATCGGAGCCGGTGAGGAGCACACCGGACAGGACGGGCACGGTGGGCCGGCTTGGCAGGATCCGCGCGACCCAGGCCACCGCGTCGGCGAAGTCCTCGCGGACCAACCGGAACTTCAAGTCGGTGAGACCAACTGTCGTCGTCACCACGTCCATAGCGTCCCTTCGATGCAACCAACCAACAAGCTCTAAGCAGCGGATATGAGCCCGGCTCGCGACGAGTCAAACCACTGGGTTCAACGACCGTACCGGCTCAGAAGAACAACCGTAGAGCGTTCCGTCCCAAGTTGAAAGCTAATCGATGTCACCGACGAATGCCTCGCCGGACCGCCCGATGCGGGTGGGGAGGAGCTTTCCCCAGGGCCCTTCTTCTAGAAGTAATTACTAGTAGGTAGAGAAGTATTAGTAATAGGGGCTGTGCAACTCGTGGATGAACACGTTGGTGTGCTGGTGGGGCGTACCCGGCGCTCGTGTACCGGGTGTGGATGAGTTACTCCTGAATTCGCTGCGCCTGTGTATGACGGGCGGTGTGTGAACGGAGCCGCCTCGTGGCCCGAGGTTGTCGAAGGGTTGTGCACAGCGGCATCCACGAGCATTTCGTGTGACGAGTGGTGCGGACGCGACCAAAGTTTTTTCGAGGATTTCGGTGCGCGATGCGCGAAACGGGGTGCAGTCAGCGCTTGGAGCGCTGACGAATCCGCGTCGTGAGTTCCGTGACGTGGTCGAAGATCTCGCGTCGCTCGGCCATCTCGCCGCGAATCTTCTTCTCCGCATACATGACGGTGGTGTGATCGCGGCCGAATGCCTGGCCGATCCTGGGCAGGGAGAGATCGGTGAGTTCACGACACAGGTACATGGCGATCTGGCGGGACTGCGCAAGGGCCCTGGTCTTGCCGGGCCCGCGGAGCTCCTCGACGGTGATCTGGAAGTACTCGGCAGTGACGGCCATGATCGTCGCGGCGCTGATCTGCATCGTGCTGGAATCGGAGATGAGGTCGCGCAGCACGATCTCGGCCAGTGACTTGTCGATGGTCGTCTTGTTCAGAGAAGCGAATGCCGTGACGCGAATCAGCGCACCCTCGAGCTCGCGGATGTTGCGCTCGATGCTGCTGGCGATGAGCTCGAGAACGTCACCTGGGACGTCCAGCCGGTCCATCTGGGCCTTCTTGCGCAGAATGGCGATGCGGGTCTCGAGCTCCGGCGGCTGAACGTCGGTGATCAGACCCCACTCGAACCGCGTTCGCAGCCGGTCCTCCAACGTCGCCAACTGTTTCGGCGGCCGGTCGGAGGAGATCACGATCTGCTTGTTCGCGTTGTGCAACGTGTTGAAGGTATGGAAGAACTCTTCCTGGATACCTTCCTTGCCCTCGATGAACTGGATGTCGTCGACGAGCAGCACGTCGATGTCGCGATAGCTGCGCTTGAAGGATGCCTTGCGGTCGTCGCGGAGCGAGTTGATGAAGTCGTTGGTGAACTCTTCGGTGGACACGTACTTCACCCGCATGCCGGGGAATAGTCGCTGGGCGTAATTGCCGGCCGCGTGTAGAAGGTGCGTCTTGCCCAGTCCCGACTCACCCCAGATGAACAGCGGGTTGTAGGCGCGGGCCGGCGCCTCGGCGATGGCGAGGCTGGCGGCGTGGGCGAACCGGTTGGAGGCGCCGATGACGAACGTGTCGAAGGTGTACCTGCGGTTCAGGCTGACATCGTTGTTGGACGAAGAGTTCGGCTGTTCTCTGGTGAAGTACGACGGCCAGCTCTCCTCGGCGCTGGCGAGCGCTTCTTGGTCCTCGTCGACTTCATCCGGGTCGGGGAGGAGGTCCTCGCCGAGTTGGGAGTCGGGGGACTCCGGCGTCGCGATGCGAACGCCCAGTTCGACCCGCTGCCCGAGACGGCGGCTGAGGATGGTGATGATGGGTTCGCGGAGGTGGCGTTCGATCTCGTTCTGGACGAATGACGTCGGAACCGACAACAGGGCAAACCCCTCGGCGATGACCAAGGGCTGGACCATCTTGAGCCAGGCTCTTTGCTGAGGTGTGAGCGACGGTGACGCGGAGCCGCCATTGACCGAATCCCTGGAGGCGGAGTCTCCATTCAACTCGGCGACGACGTCATTCCAGATGGCGACGAACGGCGGATCAGGGTCGGTTGTCAAAAGAAGACGTACCCCCTCGAGGCCGCGCTGACGACGGCTAAATAGACGAACCGGAAACTGTCCACATACTTATCCACAGCCTGTGGACAGCGGACACCGGGTCGTCATGTCGTTGTCTACGTGTCGGATGACCGCGCCCCGGGGCTCGTCACAGTGCTTTGAAACTCTGTGGGCTCGCGGGTGGGTGGTCGTCCTCAGTTGGTGGTCATCGCCGTTTCACGCCGAAACGGCACTGCCAGAAGTTAACAGTTTTCGCCGCGAGTGCCAACCGTTCTGCAACATTGATTGGGCTTAGGCGAGAGCCGATGCAAGCCCGGTGAAGGATGTGACGGGTGTGACGTATTCCGAGGTGGGCGTGAGTGGTTTGACCTAGGGAAATCTCGTCAGTACCCTCGAACAGTCGCCCGAATGTGACGACACGGCTGCGACCCGGAAGCTCGGGGTACCGCGCCGGGGCTAGCAAGCGATACAGACGTTCGAACGAACTGCGCCTGTGTCCGAACCGGCATGACTACGTCGTGTCGGTGAAGGATGCCGACGCGACATTACCGAGGAGTGACAGCCGTGGCCAAGGGCAAGCGGACTTTTCAGCCCAACAACCGGCGTCGTGCGCGTGTGCACGGCTTTCGGCTGCGGATGCGCACCCGCGCCGGGCGCGCAATCGTGTCCGGCCGGCGCAGCAAGGGCCGCCGTTCCCTGACTGCGTGATTCGACGCAGGATTTAGCGCGGTGCTTCCGGCCCGGTACCGGATGACGCGGTCGACGGATTTCGGGCTGACGGTCAAACGGGGAGTCCGTGTCGCTCAGCCCGATCTCGTCGTGCACGCGGCATGGTCCGTCGACGACGAGTCACCCAAGATCGGCCTGGTCGTTGCGAAGTCCGTCGGCAATGCCGTCCAGCGTCACCGCGTGGCGCGAAGGCTTCGGCACGTAGCTCACGCCGTCGTCGACGAATTGGGTCCAGGAGACCGGTTGGTCATCCGCGCGCTGCCAGGTAGTCGCGACGCCATCTCCGCCAGACTCGATCAGGAACTCAGATCTGCGCTGCGGCGCGCCGGGTCCGCATCCCGAGGGGCGCGGGAAGGTGTCAGGCCGTGATGAGTGCGCTCGGCGCGAGGACTGCACGCGGCGCCATCTACGCGATCGAGCTTTATCGAAACATGATCTCGCCGCTGCGGCCCCCGTCGTGCCGATTCACGCCGACGTGTAGTCAGTACGCGGTGGAAGCCTTGCGGCATCACGGTCTGATCCGTGGTGGCTGGTTCGCGGTGGTGCGGCTGTTGAAGTGCGGTCCGTGGCATCCAGGAGGATGGGATCCGATACCGGACCCGGGGCACGAGCACGACCACGACGGAACCGCCACGCTGAGGAGCGATTCGCTTGTTTAACTTCGACTGGTTCAGCCTCGACTACATCTATTACCCGGTCTCGGCGATCATGTGGGTTTGGTACAAGGCGTTCTCGTTCGTGCTTGGGCCATCGAACTTCTTCGCCTGGGGACTGTCGGTGATGTTCCTGGTGTTCACCCTGCGTGCGATCCTGTACCGGCCTTTCGTCCGCCAGATCGAGACGACGCGCCAGATGCAGGAACTGCAGCCACAGATCAAGGCCTTGCAGAAGAAGTACGGCAAGGACCGCCAGCGGATGGCGCTGGAGATGCAGAAGCTGCAGAAGGACCACGGCTTCAACCCGATCCTCGGCTGCCTGCCGATGCTCGCCCAGATCCCGGTCTTTCTCGGGCTGTACCACGTGCTGCGTTCGTTCAACCGGACGCAGGGCGGCTTCGGTCAGCCGCAGCTGTCGCCCGAGTTGAACCGGTCTCTGGGCAATTACTTCTTCAGCGCCACCGACGTCGGGCACTTCTTGGATGCCAACCTGTTCGGGGCCCCGCTCGGTGCCAACATGATCCAGACCGCGGGCCTCGGCGCATTCAAGGAATTCGACCGGCTCTCGGTGATCCTGGTCGGCTTGCCGCTGATGATCCTGGCCGGTGTCGCGACCCACTTCAACAGCCGTGCGTCGGTCGCCCGCCAGAGCCCCGAGGCGTCGGCCAACCCGCAGACCGCGATGATGAACAAGTTGGCGCTGTACGTCTTCCCGCTGGGCGTGGTGGTCGGCGGACCGTTCCTTCCGCTGGCGATCATCCTCTACTGGGTGGCCAACAACATCTGGACCTACGGCCAGCAGCACTACGTGTTCGGCAAGATCGAGCAGCGCGAAGAAGCGAAGAAGGTCGAAGAGATCGAGCGCCGCGCCCAGAACGCGCCGGCGCCCGGCGTGAAGCCGAAACGCAACAAGGGCGCGGCTGCGCCGAACCCTGCCGTACGGGACGTCACCGACCCAGTCGAGGAGACCGAGTCGACGGCAGTCGAGGAGACCGTCAAGGGCTCGGAGATCATCGACGATGCGCCGACGACCAACGGCTCCAAGAACGGAAGCCCGCGCAGCGGGACCCCCAATCGCGCACCGCGCCGGACGAACAACCGGCCTAAGAAGCGAAGGCCCTGACCGGACCCGAGTGCGGTTCACGACCGCGAGCCCGACCGGTGGACGAGGAAGAAGGACGGACATGACAGAAGCTGATACGACCGAACGCAGCGAGACGACGGACGAGCCGAAGGCCGAGCCGCTCGAAGACAGGTTGGTCGCCGAAGGCGAGATCGCGGGCGACTATCTCGAGGAGCTGCTCGATCTGCTGGACTTCGACGGTGACATCGATCTGGATGTCGAGGGGGACCGCGCGATCGTCAGCATCGACGGCGGCGACGATCTGAACAAGCTCGTCGGACGCAAGGGCGAGGTGCTGGACGCGCTCCAGGAATTGACTCGGCTGGCGGTGCACCAGAAGACCGGTGAGCGGAGCAGGCTGATGCTCGACATCGCCAAGTGGCGCCGTCGTCGCAGGGACGAGTTGGCTGCGCTTGGTGATCGGGTGGCGCATCGCGTGTTGGAGAGCGGTGAGCGTGAACAGCTCGACCCGATGACTCCGTTCGAGCGCAAGATCGTGCACGACGCCGTGTCCGCCGTCGACGGTGTGCACAGCGAGAGCGAGGGCGCCGAGCCGTCTCGCCGGGTCGTCGTTCTTCTTGACTGACCGGCCTGAGTTACATCCATGTAGTTCCCAGCAGCGGCCCGGCGGCGGATCCGGAGGATGTTTCACGTGAAACATGGTGAAGTTCCGGATACGCCATCTGCGGCCGCTGCTGTCTTTGGTGCGAGGCTTCATCTCGCCGAGCGTTACGCGGGGATACTCGCCGGGGCGGGCATCGAGCGGGGGATCCTCGGCCCGGGGGAGGTGCCCCGGCTGTGGGATCGACACGTGCTCAACAGTGCCGCGGTCGCCGAACTCGTGGAGGACGATGAGAAGGTGGCGGACGTCGGAAGCGGTGCTGGACTGCCCGGGATCCCCCTCGCACTCGCCCGCCCCTCCGCCCGCGTCTATCTGATCGAGCCGCTGCTTCGTCGAGCCGAGTTCCTCAAGGAGGTCGTCGACGACATGGGTCTCGACCTCATCGTGGTGCGCGGCCGAGCCGAGGACGGCAACGTCCGCCGAGAGCTCGGGGAGATCGATGCGGTGACGTCGCGCGCGGTGGCCTCGCTGGACAAGTTGGCGAGGTGGTCCTTTCCGTTGTTGCGCGAGGGCGGACGGATGCTCGCCATGAAGGGCGATCGTGCCGAGGATGAAGTCGTCGAGCATCGGCGGGCATTGAACTCGTTGGGTGCGGTGGACATAGGGGTGGTGAAATGTGGCGTGGACTATTTGACTCCACCCGCCACCGTGGTCGTAGCGCGGCGCGGGAAGCGGACATCACGATCGAGCCCCAAGGGGCCGTCGGGCAGGAGCAGAGGATGACACCCCCACAGGACGGAGACGTGGCGCGCGGCGCAACGCCGACGCCCGATGTTTCACGTGAAACATGGACGCCCGATCCCGGGCCGCCGTGGAAGGACACGGGTGGTGACACCCCAATCGGCGCTGAGGCCGAGCGCGCCGTGAGCCTCCTGCACGCGGCCAAGTCCAAGCAACTCCCACGACCGAGACGGCAGCGCGTCTTCACCATCGCCAATCAGAAGGGCGGAGTGGGGAAGACGACGACCGCGGTGAACATCGCGGCGGCGCTTGCCCTCCAGGGTCTCAACACACTCGTCATCGATCTGGACCCGCAGGGCAACGCCAGCACGGCGCTCGGCATCGAGCACCGGGAAGGCACCCCGTCGTCCTATGAGGTATTGATCGGCGAGATCTCGTTGGAGGAGGCGCTCCAACGAAGCCCCCACAACGAGCGCCTCTACTGTGTGCCGGCGACCATCGACCTGGCCGGTGCCGAGATCGAATTGGTCAGCATGGTTGCCCGCGAGGGCCGACTGCGCAACGCGCTCGCCGGACTCCAGGAACACGACTTCGACTACGTCTTCATCGACTGCCCGCCGTCGCTCGGGCTCCTAACCATCAACGCGCTCGTGGCTGCGCCCGAAGTGCTCATCCCGATCCAGTGCGAGTACTACGCCCTCGAGGGCGTGGGCCAACTGCTGCGCAACATCGAGATGGTGAAGGCTCACCTCAACCCCCACCTGGAGGTCACCACTGTGATCCTCACGATGTACGACGGCCGGACCAAGCTGGCCGATCAAGTGGCGGCGGACGTGCGAACACACTTCGGGGACAAGGTGCTACGCACCGTCATTCCGCGCAGCGTCAAGGTGTCCGAGGCCCCGGGGTACGGCATGACGATCCTCGACTATGACCCGGGTTCGCGGGGGGCGATGAGTTACCTCGACGCCAGCCGGGAGCTCGCGGAGCGGGCGGACACGACACCGACGAGGGGGCAAAACCGATGACGCAGCCGGCACGCAAGAAGAGTGGCCTGGGCCGCGGGCTCGCGTCGCTGATTCCCACCGGACCCGCGGAACCGTCCGCCGGAACCATCGAACACGAGCCCGGCAAGATGGGCCCGCAGATGGGGAGCGCGGCGGCCGACGTGCTCTTGGGCGGACCTCCGGCGCCCATCGTCTCCGAGGCAGGCGCGGTGTACCGCGAGCTCGATCCTGCAACCATCGAGCCGAACCCCAAGCAGCCACGCCAGGTGTTCGACGGCGATGCCCTGGCGGAGCTCGTGCACTCGATTCGCGAGTTCGGTCTGATGCAACCGATCGTCGTTCGCGCTATCGATTCCGATGGCACCACGCCGCGGTATCAACTCGTCATGGGGGAGCGGAGGTGGCGGGCCGCCCAAGAGGCCGGGCTCGCCACCATTCCGTCGATCGTCCGCGAGACCGCCGACGACAGCATGCTGCGCGACGCCCTTCTGGAGAACATCCATCGAGCACAGCTGAACCCCTTGGAAGAGGCGGCGGCCTATCAACAGCTGCTCGACGAGTTCAACGTGACCCACGACGAACTCGCCGCACGGATCGGCCGGTCGCGACCGGTGATCTCCAACATGATCCGACTGTTGCGGCTGCCCATCGCGGTGCAGCGACGGGTAGCAGCCGGAGTCTTGTCCGCCGGGCACGCGCGGGCCCTGTTGGCGCTGGAGGGCGGGTCGGAGAAGCAGGAGCAGCTGGCCGCGCGGATCGTCGCGGAGGGGTTGTCGGTCCGCGCGACGGAGGAAGCGGTGACGCTGGCCAATCGGGAGGAGGCGACGACGCCGCCCACTCCGCGCCGCAAGCCGATTCAGATGCCTGGGCTCCAAGACGTTGCTGAGAACCTCTCGTCCGCCTTCGACACCCGCGTGACGGTGAGCCTCGGCAAACGGAAGGGGAAGATCGTGGTGGAGTTCGGCTCGATCGACGACTTGCAGCGAATTGTGGACTTGATGAGCGCGACCAAGCCGTGACCTACCACACCGCGTAATTACGTCACTGTGACACATCGGCCGTTTCGAGCACGGGGCCGATGCCGCTCCAAGGAGGAAACACGTTGCGTACCAAGGTCATTCGACCTGCGGCCCGGGGCGAGCTGGGCGGCGAGGAGGTGGCCGGCCTGTCCGTGACCGTCCGCCGGCCGAAAGTGAACCCGTCCTGCCGGGCTTCACTATCCTGGAGGGGCAACCGATGATTTCTGGACCATTTGAGAACCGGGGACTCTAGTGTCGGCTCGAATCACGCCGCTGCGACTCGAAGCCTTCGAGCAGCTGCCCAAGCACGCGCGCCGCTGTGTGTTCTGGGAAGTCGATCCGTCGACACTGCCAGGCGAAGACCACCTCGCTGATCCAGAGTTCGAGAAGGAAGCCTGGCTGTCGATGGTGATGCTGGAGTGGGGATCGTGCGGCCAGCTCGCCGTGCAGTGCGATCTCGACGGGTTGTCAACGGACGACGCTCCATGCCTCGGTTATGCGTTCTACGCTCCGCCGCGCGCAGTGCCGCGGGCCAGGCTCTTCCCGAGCGGTCCGGTCAGTGCCGATGCCGTTCTGCTCACCTCGATCGGCATCGAAGCGGCCGACGACCCGGACGGTCTGCCGCGCGGACTGATCGCGTCAGTGGTGGGCGATCTCGTCCGCCGCGGCGTCAAGGCGTTGGAGGCGTTCGCGCGGACGGCCGAAGCCGCCGAACTCGGCAACTCCCTACCGGTGCCGCCCGAACTGCGTCCCGTGGTCGAGGTGCTCGGCGACTGCTCGGTCGACCAATGCATCGTCGACGCGGACTTTCTCGGCGACGTCGGCTTCGAAGTGATCGCGCCGCATCCCTACTTCCCCCGCATGCGTCTTGAACTGGAGCAGGGGCTGGGCTGGAAGGCCGACGTCGAGGCCGCGCTGGAGCGCCTGCTCGAGAGTGCGCAGCTGCGTCCGGTCGGTGCCGGCGCAGCACCCTGCGTGTAATCCCCGTGGCTCACAAAGATCCAGCGAGCTAGACGCAGCCGCTTGGCACCGTTGATCGCATATCCGGCCAACACAGCGCTGTTGCCGATCCCGTTCGTACCGTCGAGGAACAGCTTCAACGTTCCGCCCGATAGCTCTTCAGGCGCTCGTGATCCTCGTGGAAGCGGACCGTCAGGCCTGCGCGGCGCGGCCGGCCTGTTCGACGGACATCTCGTGGGCCAGCAGCTCGGCGAACGTGAACGTGCCCGTGGGCCGGTCGTTCTTACCGAGCAGGTAGAGCCGCTTGACCGCGGCCAGGATGCCCTCGGCGATCGAGTCACGCGTCTGCGGCAACACCAGCAGGTCGCGATCGTGCGGATTGGTCAGATAGCCGATGTCGACCTGAACCGACGGCATCCGGGTGAGCCGGAGCAGATCCCAGGTACGTCCGTGGGTCCGGCAGTCACGTAAACCGGTGCGCGCCGCCACTTCTCGTTGAATGAAGTCGGAGAGGTTGCGACCAATGGTCGAGACGGAACCGTGCGAGTTGCCGAAGTGGAACGAGGCAAGGCCGTTGGCCGCCGATCCAGGCAGGGCAGCGCATCGCAAGCTGATCATGAGGTCGGCGCCGACGGTGTTGGCCGTGGCCGCGCGCTCGGCGTCGGAGGGACTGCGACCGACCGGCCTGGACAGGAACGTCTCCATGCCGATCGCGGTCATTCGGCCCTCGAGGCGACTTGCCAAGTCCCACAGGATGTCTGCTTCGCTGATGGGACCAGACGGACCTTGCATGATCAGACCGTGGTCGTCACCACCGCGACCCGGATCGACGATCACCCGCTTGCCGGAAAGGCGTGGACCCGAACGTCGGACGAGCTCCTCCTCGCGGATGGCGTGCAACGAGCCGCCGGTGACGCGGGAGCCGAGAAAGTACAAGGAGCGCAACGTCTCTGGGCCGCAGATGCCGTCGGGGTAGAGCCCGTACTCACGTTGGTAGGACATCAGCCCGTTGTGCGTCTGCAGGCCGAAGTGTCCGTCGACGAGACCGGTGTAGAAACCGAGGTCCTGCAGCCGGGCCTGCAACGTGGCGACGTCGTCGCCGTACATCGGCGCACCGAACTGGTGAGCCAGCGTGCGAGCTCCGAGCCGGTAGGAGGCCTCCTTGAGCGCGCGGTAGGTGGCCTCACCGACGACGCCGTCGACGAGCAGTCCACGATGCTGCTGGAAGGCCCGGACCGCTTGGTCCAGCTCGACGTCGAACAGGTCCAGCGCCACGTGCCTGCCGGTGGTCAGATCCGCGTCGAGGCTGTCGATGAGTCCAAGGGCCGCCAGAGCCGCCCGAATCTCGGTTACGGGGCCGCCCCGGTCACCGCGACGCAGACTCGACATACCTGGCCTTTCGGGTCACGGATGGCAGCGAATCAACGCTGTCGACTGCAATGTGTGGCGCATCAGCCTGGCAACATTGTCGCAGACGTCCCCGAAGATCCGAAAACCTACAGGCAGGCGTCGGCCCGGCGACCCGCGTCGTTAGACGACGTCGGCTAGCTCGCGCAGCAGCGCAGCCTTGCCCTTTGCGCCAACGATGCGCTTCACCGGGGCACCGTCCTTGAACAGGATCAACGTCGGGATGGAGACCACTTGGAAGTCACGAGCGGTGGCCGGGTTCGCGTCCACGTCGATCTTCGCAACGGTCAGCTGACCGGCCTTCTCGGCGGCAATCTCCTCCAGCACGGGAGCAACCATCTTGCACGGGCCGCACCAGGTGGCCCAGAAGTCCACCAGTACGGGGGTGCTGCTGGAAAGCACGTCCTCGGAGAATGAGTCGTCGGTGACGGCGACCGTCGCCTTGGTATCACTCATGGGGTTGCTCCTTCGTTGGAAATCGGGCACGGGTCAACGCGTTTCGTTCATTCGGCTTCGCTGAGCCAGCGCTCGCTGTCGATGGCGGCGGAACATCCCATGCCTGCAGCGGTGACGGCCTGGCGGTAGGTGTGGTCGACTAGATCGCCAGCGGCGAACACACCCTCGACCGATGTGCGGGTGGTGCGTCCGACCACCTTCACGTATCCCTCGTCGTCGAGCTCGACCTGACCGCGGACCAGTGCCGACCGGGGGTCGTGGCCGATGGCGACGAAGACGCCGGTGCCGGCCAGCTTGGACTCCTCGCCGGTCACGGTGTCGCGCAGCCGCAAGCCGGTGACCTTGGGCTCGCCCTCGACCTGGGTGACCGCGGTATTGGTCAGGATGGTGATCTTCGGGTTGGCCTTGACGCGTTCAAGCATGATCTTGGAGGCGCGGAACTCCTCGCGGCGGTGGATCAGCGTGACGGTGCTCGCGAACTTGGTGAGGAAGAGGGCCTCCTCCATCGCCGAGTCGCCGCCACCGATCACGGCGATGTCCTCGCCCCGGAAGAAGAAGCCGTCGCAGGTGGCGCAGGTGCTCACACCCGTGCCGATGCGCTCCTGCTCGCCGGGAACGCCGAGGTACCGTGCGGCCGCACCCATCGCCAGGATCACCGAGCGGGCCTGGAGCGTCTCGTCGCCGACGGTGACCGTCTTGACGGGGCCGGCGAGGGAGACCTCGTCGACGTCCTCCATGCGCAGGTCAGCCCCGAATCGGGTCGCCTGTTCGCGCATCTCCTCCATGAGTTCCGGGCCCGTGATGCCCTCCCGGAAGCCGGGGTAGTTCTCCACCTCGGTGGTCGTCATCAGTGCACCGCCGAATTGGACGCCTTCGAACACCAGCGGCTTGAGCTGAGCTCGTGCGGCGTAGATGGCCGCCGTGTATCCGGCAGGGCCGGAGCCGATGATGATGACGTCGTGCAGCGTGGGAGTCGGGGTCATGTCCGCCTTTCTGCCCCTGCGTAGCCATCCGCGTTTGGCACGCATATAACACCAGCCTAGGCCCGGCTGTTCCCCGCGGTCGGCCGGGACGCGTCATGGCCGGATCACCACCCGCTGGGCGAGCGTGCCGGTGTCGACCGAACTGCAGTTGAGCCCGACCACGACGGCGTTCACCGCACGTGGCGTGTCGCTGGGCAGCAGCAACAGCACGCCCGACACGGAACCAACGGCGAGCGGTCGCGCGCCAAGAACCGGCGCCGACGCCTGGTAGCCGAGGCCGCGCAGGCACGACGCCCTCCGCTGCGGGTCGGCGAGTGGTCCGAGGTCGGGTGGCGTGTCGAGGAGGGCGAGCAGTCCCGGGTCAGACATGGGTATCCCCAACGGTTTCGACACGGTGATGCGCTCAGCGGTCGGGTCCGCGGTCGGCGTGCGATCCGGGGTGTCGAGCAGCATGACGGTGCCGACTCCCGCCGCGGCCAGCGCCGCGCCGACGCCGATGACCGCGGCACCGAACCGGAACCGGACTCCGGTTCCACGGACGGCATGGGCGGCGGTCACGGGGGAGGACCCGACGACCCGGTTCGTCGGAGGCGGCTGGGCTCGCAGGGCCGCGGCGATGCGCTCGGTGACGTCGGTGGGCACGTCGGGGGCAGAGGCGGCATCGGTGCCGAGGTCGGCGAGATCCTGCCTGACGCGGTCGAGCCCTTCCATCCGGCGGGCCGACTCGAGATCGTCGCGGACACGGCGGCGGATGGCGGCGGCGGTGGCGTCGTCGAGCAGTCCGGCCTGAAGATTGGCGAGCCACGGCACCGGAATCGGGGCCGAGGGCCCGTCCGCGTCGTCGTTCACTGTCACTCCCGTGCTGGGGCGGTCACCTCGGGGCAGTCTAGGGAATTGCCAGGACCGCCACCCGGTTGACCAAAGGGCGCATGCTGGAAGAGAACGCTCTTTCGGCCAGGAAAGGGATCATCATGGCTGGGCTCCGTCACACGCTTCTCGTGATCGGATCGAGCGTGATGTTCGGTGCGGGAGCGCTGGCTGTCGCGACGGGGGTGGGCACCGCTTCCGCTGCACCGTGCGTGCAGGAGATTCAGCCTTTGAACCCGTATCTGCAGACGTGCGGAATCCCCAATCAGCCGGTCACAGTGCCAGGCTCGTCGCCCAGTGCGGGCGCAATCATCGCCTGCCGCAACCAACCCGGCTGTCTGTCGCAGGTGGTCAACGGCCCCGGCATCATTCAGGTGCCGCAGCCGGACACCAGGGTTCGGCAGAGTCAGTAGCGGCCGGCGCGAAGTAGTCGAGCGTCTCGGCTAGTTTGGCGCGCGCCCGCGAGCACCTGCTCTTCACCGTGCCCTCGGGGATGCCGAGAACCCGCGCGGTCTCGGCGATGGAGAAGCCCTGCATGTCCACCGCGACGACGGCGGCGCGCTGCTCGACCGGCAGGCGCATCAGTGCACGCTCGACCACCAATGCCGTGTCCACCCGCGGCGTCGGATCCCCGATGTGGCAGGTGTCTTCCTCGAGCAGAGTGGTGAGGTGAGACTTGTTGCGGC
Organism: Mycobacterium sp.; assembly: GCA_025963195.1. Classification (GTDB taxonomy): domain Bacteria; phylum Actinomycetota; class Actinomycetes; order Mycobacteriales; family Mycobacteriaceae; genus Mycobacterium. The sequence goes on from JAOPVF010000542.1 coordinate 17,566, forward strand.
GCAGCCGATCTAGGCAGGCGTTGACGACGATCCGGTACAGCCAGCTGCTGACGGAGGCGTCGTGGCGAAACCTCGGTGCGTTGCGGTGCGCCGAGAGCATGGCGTCCTGCAGCGCATCGGCGGCGTCCTCCGGGGTGCGGCTGCTGACGAGCGCGAGCCGGTGCAGCTGACGGTGGTGGCGGTAGAACAGTTCCTCGAAGGCGTAGCGATCGCCCGCGACGTGCGCGACGAGCAGCTCGGCATCCGACCGGTCTTGGTCGGCAATTCCCCCGAAGTTGCCCACAGCCGAACCTTAATCAACCCGGGACCGCCCCCTCGACACTTCTTTGCCGGGGTGGCGGCGCGGGAGCGCTGACCAGCGCGGACGCTTCAACCCAGCCGGGGTGCGGGCTGGGGATGGGCGTTGGCCCAGTCCGGGCCACGGCCGAGGTGGTGCAGAAGTCGGTCGAGGTTCGTTGCGGCCGGAGCGTCGACGGCATGTGCGAACGGGGCGTCGGGAGCCTCGCGGTCCATGCCGTCTGGCACCAGGAGGGCAAGGGGCAGTGCGGCGTCGACCACGTCGTCGGGCAGGACGTATGGCATACCGAGTGATTCGGCGACGTCCCAGCCATGGACCACGTAGTCGATGAAATGGAAACCGATGGCCATGGCGCCGGGGAACACCGCGTTGGGCCCGAACTCGGGAAGCGCGAACGACGCCTCGAGTACCGCGTCGTCGGCGAAGGCGGCCATGACGTCTCTGACCGCGCCGGCGTACGTACCGCTGGGGTCAGCGGTGATCGCGTCCACGACCGTGTCGGCTCGCCACACGTCGGGTCGATCGCCGAATCCACGTGCAGCAGCCGCGAATCCGCGGTGCTGCACGGTCATGTGGGCAAGCAGGTCCACTACCCGCCAACCGCCGCACGGGGTGGGCGCGTCGAGATCGGTCGCTCGGACGGAGTCGACCAGCGAGAGGCTGTTCGTGACGGCGATGCGGTGGCGGGGACGGAGGTCCGGCAGTTCAATAGGCATGCGCATATCGTAGGCGCGAACATATGATATGGCAACGCTTAAGATACGGCGATGCCACCGAAGCCCCGGCGGGACGACCTCGCGGCGATGTTGCACCCCCTGCTGAGAGACCTCATGGCGGCCGAACAGCCGATCCTGGTGGCGCACGACGTCAGCATGTGGGGATACGTGGTACTCAGCGCACTGGACCAGTCACCGGTGCGTACACAAGCCGCTCTCGCCGAGGCCATCGGTGCCGACAAGACACGGATCATCCCCACGCTCGACGAACTGCAGCAGAAGGGCCACATCGAACGCCGTCCCGACCCAGACGACCGCCGGGTTCGTCTGCTCGAGATCACGCAGTCCGGACGCGACGTGAAGAACGCGGTGCAGGACGACATCCAACGCGCTGAAGAACGATGGCTCTCCGAGCTGACGGCCCAGGAGCGCGCCGTCTTCCTTCGCGCGCTCGAGCGACTCAATCGTGTAGGGCCCCAATGACGGCCAGAGGCTAGGAAGCCTTCTTGAGGGTGATTTCGGAGAGCGCCGACTCGCTCTTCCCGCCAACGGTACCCAGGGTGGTGATCCACACCAGCAGGTTCGACGTGGGCGTCGGGTTGGCGATGGTGATGGTGTTGGAACCGGTCTTCATCGGCGTCGGCGGCGTGAGCTCGGTGGTGTCGTCCAGCGACGTCGGCGTCGGGGTCTGGGCGGACCGGAGCTGGATCGAGGTGCCGGTGCTGTTGAGGCTCAACGTCACCGTTGCCACCGCGGTGGGTTGCGGAAGCTGCAGCATCAACCCAACGCCGTTCTTGAAGTTCGGGAACGGCACGGGATCGCTGTAGGTGTCGGTGGACCAGGCCGTGGCCGGGTTGCCGTCGATCGCCTGGCCGGCGTCGGCCGGATTGTCGGCTTCGCCACCCGGCGAAAAGACCGTCGCCCGTGTCGGTTTCACGACGCCCCCGTCGGCGGTGCTGGTAGCACTTGGTGAATTGCCCAGTCCCAGTTGGTCGCCGTCGATTGAGCCGCCGACGTCACCGAACATCCGGCTCAGCACGGTGGCCAGGACCACGAGCGCGATGACGAGGATCACTGCGCCAACGCTCGTGCCGATCACCAGTCCCTTGCGCCGACGCGCCAGCGTGTCCGGGTCCGGTTCCGCGCGGTATTGCTGTTGCGGGGCAACCGGCTCGTCGATGGGTGTGATGGTCTCGGTGCGATCGGCGACGGCGGTGGCCTGCTGAAGGAGGTTGAGCAGCGTCGGGGCCGAGCGAATGCCGCCGTTCTCCTGAACCGCCCGGATCGCCGCGGCCGAGATCTGGAACGGGATGTCACGGTCGATGGCACGCGGCTCGACGGGCTGCCCTGCCGCGTCGAGCTCGGCCGCCTCCATGCCGCTGCGGATGCCCGACTCGGGGAGCGGCCAGCGGTCGACCAGGAGCGCGTAGAGGGCGGCACCGATGCCGCGAATGTCGTCCTCCGGCGTTGCGGTGGGCATCGTGGCGGGAAAGGCGAGCGCGACGTCGCCGTCGATGCTGACCCGCACCCGGCCAGGATGATCGATGGACAGCGCAACGCCTTCGCGGTGCGCGGCCTCGGCGGCGGCGGCCAGCGATTGGATGGCACGCGCCCCACCGATCGGCGACGGCGCGGTCTCTGCGACCTCCGCGAGGGAGCCGCCGCGGATCCACTCGGACACCACCAGCCCGCCCGATCCCGTTTTGGCGACGTCGAGCACGCGCGCGATGCCGGGGGTCTCGACGTGACTGAGCCGCATGGTCCGCGCCAGGATCTCGGAGAGTTCCGCGTCGGGAAGCACGGCGTCCGGGTCGACGAAGGTCAGCGCGACCTGACGGTCGAGCGCCGTGTCCAGCGCGTGCCAGAACTGCAGGTGCGCCGGGCCGCCGTGGAACACCAGCAGCCGGTAACGGCCGCCTGCGATGGTGGCGCCGGGGATGAGGTGGACATCGTCCTCCGCGGTGGCCGCCTCGATCGGCGGCTCGTTGGGCATGCCAACCGACAGCGGCTCGCGGGTCGGGTCGCCGCCGTAATCGGCAGGCGGGCGACCGGAGATGGGGTAGGAGGCGTCGGGCGGTACGTCGGGCTGGAAGTCGTCTGCGGCCGGGCGCGGGATGCGGGTGGTCGCACCGGCGGGGTCGCCGAATGCGGAGCCGCCTGCGGAGTCGTCGGTCACCGCTGGTCCTTTCCGCAGCCTGACTCCGGCAACGCCTGCCGAAGCTTCCCCCCGTGGCACCGCGACACTTTGACGCGGTGGTGACGGGTACGAATTCC
>JAOPVF010000545.1 GCA_025963195.1 Mycobacterium sp.
ACCGGCCGGAGCCTGACCTCGAGGTTCTCACCCCAGGTCGCCAGGTTAGCGCCGGACGACATCTTGACGAAGCCCGAGCCAGCATCGGCGACGCTCACCGTCATCGCCTCGGCCTGCGCGGCATCGCACACTGCCCGAAAGACGTTGTCGTAGTTGCCCGGATACACGTGCGATGCTGTCATGGAAATTGCGACCGGAACAGTATTCACGCAGACCTCGGAGATCAAGAGTCGAGGTACGTCACGACCGCGAGCACCCGCCGGTGGTGGGCCTGTGACGGTGGCAGGTCCAGCTTGGTGAAGATGGCCGAGACGTGCTTCTCCACCGCACGCTCGGTGATCGAAAGAAGCTGCGCCAGTGCGCTGTTGGAATGCCCTTCGGCCATCAGCGACAGCACCTCGTGCTCGCGCGGGGTCAGCCGGTCAAGGGTGGCGGACTTACTCCTGCTGCCCATCAGCTGGCGCACCACCTCAGGGTCCAGAGCGGTGCCACCCGCCGCCACCCGGCGCACGGCGGCGTCGAACTCGCCGATGTCGGTCACCCGGTCCTTGAGCAGGTAGCCAACGCCTTCTGGCTGGTTGGCCAACAGTTCGGTGGCGTACCGCGTCTCCACCCACTGCGAGAACACCAGCACGCCGATGTGGGGATGCGACCGGCGCAACGACACCGCAGCCACCAATCCCTCGTCGGTGAACGTCGGTGGCATGCGGATGTCGACGATGACCACCTCGGGTGCGAATTCGGCTACCGCATCGACCAATTCGTCTGCGGTGCCGACGTTGGCAAGCACCTCGTGGCTTCGTTCGATGAGCAGCTGCACCAGCCCTTCGCGCAGGATGGCACTGTCCTCCGCGATGACGAGGCGCGTCACTGCCCGACACCCGGCGGCACCACGACGGTGACCACCGTCGGGCCGCCCGCCGGGCTGTCGATCTCCAGCCGACCGTCCAGCATGGCCAGCCGGTCCCGCAAGCCGACCAGCCCGGATCCGTTGCCCACCTGCGCGCCGCCGGAGCCGTTGTCCTTCACGGTGATTCGCAGCTCAATGGCACTGCCGGCGATCCGAACGGCGATCTGGCTGGCGCCGGAGTGCCGCGACGCGTTGGCCAGCAGTTCGGCCACGCAGAAGTAGGCCATTGTCTCGACGCCGATCGACGGTCGCACGGGAAGGTCGACGGCAACGTCGACGGGGATCGGGTTGCGCGCCGCAAGGGTCTGGATCGCCGGTCCGAGGCCGAGATCGAGTGCGGGCGGGCGGATTCCGCACACCAGGTCACGCAGCTCGATCAGTGTGTCCTTGGTGTTGGCCAGCGCGCCCGACACCAGTTCGCGGGCCAGGGGCGCATCGGATGACGTCGCGAGCTGCTCCTCGGCGCGGGCCAGCGCCATCGCGACGGTGATCAGCCTGGCCTGGGTGCCGTCGTGCAGGTCGCGTTCGACGCGGCGCAGGGTGGCGGCGGAATCGTCGACGGCATCGGCGCGGGCCCTCTCCAGCTGAACCACTCGACGCTCCCGGTCGGTCGGGCCGAGCAGTGCACTGGCCAGCCACGCGTGGCCTCGGCTCAGGCCCAGCATCACCCAGCCAAGCAGGTACAGCGCGACCACACCGCCGATGGAGAGCAGCAGGTAGCCACCCAATGTATCCACGGGCTCGCCGAGCGTGACGAACGGCTGGTCCATGACCAACCACACGACGGGCGATGTCACCAGGATCGCCGACAGCGCGACACCGACGACGACGACGTAGCCGATCGGCGTCATCAACACGGAGGTCAGGGCAAGAAATCCAAGACTGCGCCACCCGACCGCGTCGGTCAGGGCACCCACCACCGATTGGAACCGGCCGGGAGTCCGGACGAACGGCGGCGGGGCGTCGATCTCCGTGCCCGTCAGCTGGGCGAGTGAACGGTACAACCGGTTCCACGCCCGTCCGCTCAGCACCACCAGTGCCAGCAGGGGTACGCCGACGAGGGTGACCATCAGCACCCCCGAGGCGAAACCCGCGCAGAACACGAAGACGACGCCGACGATCGCCAGGAGACTGATCAGGAGGAAGTACAGGTAGGTCCACCACGCCGGCTTGCGCAACGGGGTGAGCAGCGTGTTGGTCCAATCGAATTCGGTGGGCGATGCGGCCGTAGGAGTCACGGTAGTAGTCACGTGTCCCATCGTGGCTCGCCGCAATACCCCTGATCCATCGTGTTGCCCGGCGAATGAGTGGTGTGGCTAGCCACACCGACTGAAGACATGATGGCGGGTTCGGGAGGACACGTGAGGGCGTCGCATTAGTTCTCGCGCGTCCGGCTTTCGCCTCTTTGCCGGCACTTCGGACTGGTCACTCCCGAACCCGTCGTGGAAAAGATCGTACGCCGGTGACTGCGGTCACACCAGAGAAAATTTTGGGCGCTCAGGAGTCCTTCGACAGCAGCAGGGCGCGGGTGCGTTCGTGCCTCGGATTGTCCACACATGCGTCGATCGGCGATTCAGTGCCTGCGCCACTGAGTTGTCCGAACATACTGACCTGCATGGCCTTCACGCTCTCTTGCGCTCGTTGCGTCCGCCCGTTGAACTTCGAACCATGACGACCACGAATACCCGCCTGGGGAACGTCGGCCCGAACTGGTTCGCGTCGGTGATGGGCACCGGAATCGTCGCGACGGCCGGGGCGACGCTGCCGATCCCGATACCGGGATTGCACGTGTTCTCCAGGGTTGTCTGGGTGGTCGCCGCGGTATTGCTGGTGATCCTCGTCATCGCAGTGACCGCACAGTGGTTCCGGCACCCGACGGTGGCCCGCAGCCACGCACGCAATCCGCAGATGGCCCACTTCTACGGAGCGGCGCCGATGGCTCTGCTGACCGTCGGGTCCGGCGCGATCCTGGTCGGCAAGGACCTGATCGGCGCACGCCTCGCCGTCGACATCGACTGGGTGCTCTGGACGGCGGGCACCGTCGGCGGTCTCTTCACCGCGCTGACCATCCCGTACTTGATGTTCACCCAATTGAACGTCGCGCCCGACGCCGCGTTCGGCGGTTGGCTCATGCCGGTGGTGCCGCCGATGGTGTCGGCCGCGGCCGGTGCGCTGCTGATCCCACACATGGCGCCCGGCACCGGGCGCACCACGATGCTATACGGCTGCTACGCGATGTTCGGGCTGTCGCTGATCGCGGCGCTGATCATCATCTCGATGATCTGGAGCAGGCTGGCGCACTACGGAACGTCGGGCACGGCCAGGGTCCCCACGCTGTGGATCGTGCTCGGCCCGCTGGGCCAGGGCATGACGGTCGCGGGACTGCTGGGGACGAACGCCGCGCTTGCGGTGCCACCCGACCTGGCCCAGGGCATGAGCATCTTCGCGATTCTGTTCGGCGTACCGGTGTGGGGCTTCAGCGTGCTGTGGATCGCGCTGGCCACCGCATTGACGGTCCGCACGCTGCGCCGGGGCATGCCGTTCGCGCTGACCTGGTGGAGCCTCACGTTCCCGGTGGGGACGTTCGTCACCGGGACCACTCAGCTGGCCATCCACACGGGCCTGCCCGCGTTCCGGATCGCCGCGGTCATCGCCTATGCCGGGCTGCTCGGCACCTGGGGTCTGGTCGCGGTTCGCACGGCCCGCGGCAGCCTGGCGGGCAGCCTGTTCCAGCCGCCTGCCAGCTCAGCGCCGATCAAGGCCACGAAGGACCAGCCGGTCGCGGGCTCGCCGCAAAGGTAAGTGCCCCGTGTTGCCGTCGGGTCGGGGGGTCAGACGGCAACACGGAGCTACCCATGTATCGACGCCCGAGGGGCGGGCGTTACATCCTCTGGAAAGTTTTTTTCTCACGCCTCGAGAATGGCCGTGACTCCCTGGCCACCAGCGGCGCAGATGGAGATCAGGCCACGCACCGGCTTACCGGTTTCCGCCTTCTTCTCGGCCAACTGCTTGGCCAGCTGCGCCACGATCCGGCCGCCGGTCGCGGCGAACGGGTGCCCGGCCGCCAACGACGAGCCGTTGACGTTGAGCTTCGCGCGGTCGATGCTGCCGAGCGCATTGTCCAGGCCGAGGCGCTCCTTGCAGTACTCCTCGGACTCCCAGGCCGCCAGCGTCGCCAGCACCACCGACGCGAACGCCTCGTGAATCTCGTAGAAGTCGAAGTCCTGCAGCGTCAAGCCGTTGCGGGCCAGCAGACGCGGCACCGCGTAAGTCGGCGCCATCAGGAGCCCGTCGTCACCGTTGACGTAGTCGACCGCGGCGGTCTCGCCGTCGACGAAGTACGCCAGCACCGGCAGCTTGTGCTCGGCGGCCCACTCCTCGGTGGAGAGCAGCGCCACCGATGCGCCGTCGGTCAGCGGCGTGGAGTTACCCGCCGTCATGGTGGCGTCGCCGTTCTTCACGCCGAACACGGGTCGGAGCTTCCCCAACTTTTCCGCAGTGGAGTCGGCCCTGAGGTTGTTGTCGCGGTAGAGCCCGAGGAACGGTGTGACGAGATCGTCGAAGAACCCGCGGTCATAGGCGGCCGCCATGTTCTGGTGGCTGGCGGCGGCCAGCTCGTCTTGGTCGACGCGCTTGACGCCCATCTTCTTGGCGGTGATGGCGGCGTGTTCACCCATCGAAAGGCCGGTGCGCGGCTCGCCGTTGGTGGGGATCTCGACACCGACCGATGCGGGCAGCTTGCCGAGCAGCTTGAGCCGGTCGACGTTCGACTTGGCGCGGCGCAGCCCGAGCAGGACGCGGCGCAGGTCGTCGCCGAACGCGATGGGCGCATCGGAGGTGGTGTCCACGCCTCCGGCGACGCCCGAGTCGTACTGGCCGAGGGCGATGCCGTTGGCGACGGCGATGGTGGACTGCAGGCCGGTGCCGCACGCCTGCTGCAGGTCGTAGGCGGGCGTGTGCGAGTTCAGCGATGTTCCGAGCACGGATTCGCGCATCAGGTTGAAGTCGCGGCTGTGCTTGAGCACTGCGCCGCCGACGACCGCGCCGAGCCGCTCTCCGCGCAGGTTGAACCGGTCGATGAGACCGGTCAGGGCCGCGGTGAACATGTCCTGGTTGGATGCGCTGGCGTAGGCGCCGTCAGACCGGGCGAACGGGATCCGGTTTCCGCCGAGGATTGCTACCCGTCGGGCAGCCTTGTTGTCAGACATGGGGGTCATACTACCCACCCTTCTTACTCTGGAGTAAGTTAGGTGTTCGACAAAGAACATCGACCCGCTTTGAAAGGCAACGCAGTGGCTACCGACCTGTTCTCACAAGTCGTCAACTCCGGTCCGGGATCCTTCCTGGCCAAGCAACTGGGCATACCCCAGCCGCAGGACCTGCGTCGCTACCGGGCGGGCGATCCCCCGCTGGCCGGGTCTCTGCTGATCGGCGGCGCGGGCCGCCTCGCCGAGCCGCTGCGCACCGCGCTGGCCGAGGATTATCAGCTCGTCGCCGACAACCTCGGCGGCCGGTGGGCCGACTCGTTCGGCGGGCTGTTGTTCGACGCAACCGGCATCACCACCCCCGAGGGACTCAAGGCGCTGCACGAGTTCTTCACCCCGCTGCTGCGCAACGTCGGCGCCAGCGGCCGCGTCGTCGTGGTCGGCACCACGCCGGATGAGACCGCGACCGTCGACGAGCGGATCGCGCAGCGCGCGCTCGAGGGCTTCACCCGCTCACTGGGCAAGGAGCTGCAGCGCGGCGCCACCATCGGCCTGGTCTACGTGTCGCCCGACGCGAAACCCGCCGCCACGGGGTTGGAATCCACCGTGCGATTCCTGCTGTCGGCGAAGTCGGCCTATGTCGACGGGCAGGTGTTCTACGTCGGTGCTGCCGACTCGGTGCCGCCCGCGAATTGGGACAAGCCGCTCGACGGCAAGGTCGCCTTGGTCACCGGCGCGGCGCGGGGCATCGGTGCCGAGATCGCCAAGGTGTTCGCGCGCGACGGGGCGAAGGTTGTGCTGATCGATGTCGAACAGGCTGCCGAAGCGCTGTCGGAGACCGCCAACGAGGTTGGTGGGACGGCATTGACGCTCGACGTGACGGCGCCCGATGCGGTCGAGAAGATCGCCGCGCACCTGTCCGAGCATCACTCGGGCAAGGCCGACATCCTGGTCAACAACGCAGGCATCACCCGCGACAAGCTGCTCGCCAACATGGACGACGCCCGCTGGGACTCCGTCATCGCGGTCAATCTGCTTGCGCCGCAACGCCTCGCGCAGGGCCTGGTGGCTGACGGCATCATCGGCGACGGCGGCCGCATCGTCGGGCTTTCGTCGATGGCAGGCATCGCGGGCAACCGCGGGCAGACCAACTACGCCGCCACCAAGGCAGGCATGATCGGCATGACGCAGGCTCTGGCGCCCGAGTTCGCCGAGAAGGGCATCACCATCAATGCCGTCGCCCCCGGCTTCATCGAGACCAAGATGACGGCGGCCATTCCGCTGGCCACCCGCGAGGCCGGCCGACGGCTCAACTCGCTGTTCCAGGGCGGTCTGCCGGTCGACGTGGCCGAGGCCATCGCCTACTTCGCCAGCCCGGCATCCAACGCGGTTACTGGCAACACGATTCGGGTGTGCGGCCAAGCCCTTCTCGGGGCCTAGAACTAGGGTGAGCATCGTGGCGCAACGCACCGAGGGTCAACCCAACGGCTTGCTGAACCTGGTCAGGGCGGCAGCGGGTGCGTTGCCGTTCATTCCACGCAACGGCGCACTGCCCGACCGCACGGTGGCCGTCGAGGGGTTGGCCATCGACCCGACCAACGTCGCCGAGTACGCCGCGGTCACCGGGCTGCGGTTCGGCGACGCCGTGCCGCTGACCTATCCGTTCGCGCTGACCTTCTCCTCGGTGATGGCGTTGGTGAGCGGTTTCGACTTTCCCTTCGCCGCAATGGGTTCGGTACACGTCGAGAACCGCATCACGCAGTACCAGCCGATCTCGGTCACCGACACCGTCGACGTCGCCGTGCACGCGGAGAACCTCCGCGAACACCGGAAGGGTCTGTTGGTCGACCTGGTCACGGACATCAAGGTCGGCAATGACACCGCGTGGCACCAGGTGACGACGTTCCTGCATCAGCAGCGGACCAGCCTGTCCGGCGAGCCCAAGCC
>JAOPVF010000097.1 GCA_025963195.1 Mycobacterium sp.
GCGCTGCTGCTCCCCCAACCCGACCTCGAGCGCCTGCTCGAGGAGATCGCCGTCGAACTCGGCGCCGAGATCCGCCGTGGGCACGAGCTGGCCGGGCTGACCCAAGACGACGACTCGGTGACCGCGGTCGTGCGTGGGCCCGAAGGGCCGTATCGGGTCACCGCGCGATACCTGGTGGGTTGCGATGGCGTTGGCAGCCCCGTTCGCGCCATGGCCGGGATCGCGTTCCCCGGTGTCACCTACCCGGAGGTCAATCGCCTCGGTCACTTCGCCATGCCCGATTCGGTGATGCTGCGCGACGACGGCGACTACGAGATTCCTGGCATCGGCCACGTTCGCGCTGGCTACACCCAGACCGACCGCGGTGTATTCGCGATCAGTTCGTACACGCCCGACGATCTGGGTCTCTACACCAACGAGGAGGAGGAACGTTCGTACGACGACGCCGAGCCGATGACCGTAGCCGAGTTCCAGGACAGCATCCGCCGTGTCCTCGGGGCCGACATTCCACTCGTCGAACCGACTCGGCTGACGCGCTTCACCTACGGCGCGCGACAGGTCGACCGGTACCGCGCAGGACGGGTCCTGGTGACAGGCGATGCGGCACATCGGTTTCCGTCCGGCGGCGTGGCACTCACCGCGGGGATGCTCGACACCGTCAACCTGGCGTGGAAGCTGGCCGCCGAGATCGACGGCTGGGCCCCGCCGGGCCTGCTCGACTCCTATCACGACGAACGTCACCTCGCCGGGGCACGGACGCTGCTGCACACCCAGGCTCAGGTGGCACTGCGGCGCGGGCTCGACGCGGCCGCCGATGCGCTTCGGCAGATCGTGTCAGAACTGTTCCTCGACGAGGCTGCGCAGCGCCGGGTGGGTGCCATGATCGCGGGCGCCGACATCCGCTATCCGATGCCGGGCTCGGACCGTCACGCCCTCGTCGGTACCTTTGCGCCTGATCTGGTCCTGCGCACCGACCGGGGCACGACGAGCGTCGCGAAACTCTCCCGGGCCGCGCGGCCCATGCTCCTTGACCTCGCCGATCGCCGGGAGCTCCGCGACGCCGTCCGCGGCTGGGAGGACCGTGTCGACGTCCACACCGCAGAGACCGACAACCGATTTGCCGACGCCCTCCTGATCCGTCCGGACGCCCACATCGCTTGGGCCGCAACGATCGACGAACCCGGCGACACCGCCATTCCGGCGCTGCGAGAAACGCTGCCCTACTGGTTCGGAACCCCGGTCAGTCGTCCACGTGGCTGACGATGTTCACGACGTTGCCGTCTGGCGCACGGACGAAGAACCTGCGCACGCCCCAGGGCTCCGTCGTCAGCGGATGGACGATCTCGAGGCCACGCCGCTGCGCTTCCTCGTACGCCTCCTCCACTTGATCGCCGACGTGAACGGAGATCACGGAATCGACTGGCGAGGTGGCGTCCCTGGTGACCAACTGGACGGCCGCACGGCCGTCGGGAGATTGAAGGTTGGCGACCCAGCCCAAGTTGAATGCCTCGATGCTGAGACCGAGAAAGTCCACGTAGAAGTCGCGGGCTTCACCTAGATCGCCCACCGACAGGTTGGCCGTGATGTTGGTCGGTCGCATGGCGATGATTTTGGCGCACCGATGGAGTCAAATCAGAAACGATCCATACCGAGAGGACGACATGACTCAAAAGGCGTCATCGACCACCGCCACCGCGATGCCACCCGTGGTCGATCAGGACACCTGGCGCACGTCCCTCGAGGAGCTGCGCCGCCGTGAGAAGGCCGCCACCAAGGAGCTGGATGCGATCGCCGCTCAGCGCCGCCGGTTGCCGATGGTTGAGATGCCTGATTACACGTTGATCGGCGCCGACGGGCCGGTCCGGCTGGTCGACGTGTTCGAGGGCCGCTCGCAACTCATCGTCTACAACCACATGTGGTCCGACGGCGCCGAATGGCAGTGCGGTGGCTGCACCAGCCTCACGTCGCAGTGGGATCGACTGGACTTCCTCGAGCCCTACGACGCTCGCTTCGTCGTGGTCACCAACGGACCGATCGACGAGGCATTGGCCTACAAGTCCAAGGTCGGCAACACGATGACCTGGTACTCGTCCTCGGACAGCTCGTTCGCCGCCGACGTCGACGCACCTCCCGGCGGAGGCTTCGGCGCCAACGTCTTCCTGCGTGACGGCGACACCGTGTACCGCACCTGGCACACCAACGGACGCGGGGTCGAGCAGCTCACGCTGACGTTCGCGTTGGTCGACGCGTTGCCGTGGGGCCGCCAGGAGGAATGGCTGGACTCGCCAGAGGGATGGCCGTCGTCACCCACGTATTCCGGGTGGCTCGACTCCCCCGACATCGCCCGGCTCTACGGATCAGGAGACAACGCATGACCACAGGAGGCATGACCACAGGACTCGACGAGCGTTATGTCGTCACCCGCACCATCGCCGCGTCACCCGCGGCGATCTTCGCCGTGCTGACCGACCCGACCCGCCACAAGGACACCGAACCCGGCGACTGGGTCCGCGATGCCGTGGACACCGACCCGGTCACGGCGGAGGGGCAGATGTTCGCGGTGAACATGTTCCTGGAGCAGGCCGGTGGGCACTACGTCATGCATAACGTGGTGACCGAGTTCGACGAGGATCGGACCATCGGCTGGCTTCCCGGACAGTTGGACGAATCGGGCAAACACAATCCCGGAGGCTGGTCGTGGCGCTACGACCTGGCACCGAACGGCGCGGGCACCGACGTCACGCTCACGTACGACTGGAGCGGAACGGTTCAGGAGTTCCGCGACACCGTCGGGGTGCCGGTGTTCGGCGAGGACTTCATCGAGCAGTCCCTTGCCGCCTTG
>JAOPVF010000037.1 GCA_025963195.1 Mycobacterium sp.
GCTGAAATCGCGATCTCCCCGCAGTTTCGGGGGACTCAGTAGTTCGGGGCTCAGTCGTCGGCGACGACGAGCTTGACGTCGATGTTGCCGCGGGTGGCGTTGGAATACGGGCACACCTGGTGCGCCTTCTCGGTCAACTCCAGCGCCGTGTCATGGTCGAGGTTGGGTAGCGTGACCTCGAGTTCGACGGCAAGCCCGAAGCCGCCATTGTCGAGTTGACCAATCGAAACACGTGCGCCCACAGCGGAATCCGAGACATCGGCCTTCGCCTGACCGGCCACCAGCCGCAGTGCGGAGTGGAAGCAGGCGGCGTAGCCGACGGCGAAGAGCTGCTCGGGGTTGGTGCCGTTGCCGCTGCCGCCCATCTCCTTCGGGATCGCCAAGTCGAGGTCCAGCCTGCCGTCGGAGCTGCGGCCGTGGCCGTCACGTCCTTCACCGGTGGCAAGCGCCTCGGCGGTGTAGAGGGTCTTCATGCGGATTCCCTTCGATTGGATGCGGTGAGCGCATCGGTGAGATGACGGACTGCATCGCGCAGATCCGCAGCTTGTTCTTCGGTCATTCCGGTCGCCCTGCCTAGCTCTTCCGGGATGCACTTGGCGCGGCGTTCGAGCCGCCTGCCGGCCGGGGTGAGCGTCACGTCGACCAGGCGCTCATCGTCCCGCGATCGCTCGCGTTGTACGAATCCGTTGCCCTCCAAGCGCTTCAGCAGCGGCGAGAGGGTTCCAGAGTCGAGCTGCAACCGCTCTCCGAGCCGCCCGACGGTGACGTGCCCTTCCTCCCACAGCACCAGCATCACCAGGTACTGCGGATAGGTGAGGTTCATCTCGGTCAGCACTGGCCGGTACGCCGCCGTCATCGCCCGCGACGCCGAGTACAGGGCGAAGCAGAGCTGTTGATCGACGGGCATCGTGGCCATACCAGGACTATAGCGCACAATTTAGTTGTGCACAACTAGTTATTCGTAAACACCCTCCAGGTACCACCGCCGCTGCCGATAGCACAGCAGCAGGGCGCGGCCAGCGGTGTCGCCATCACCGTCGAGCAGCACCTGCACCCGGGCCGTCCGTCCGGCCTTGACCTGCGTGGCGACTTGTCCGGAGTCCCACCACCTTTCGTCGACGGGCCACGGGCCTGCCCACCAACTCAGCCTGCCCGTCCGGCTGCCTGCAGGTTTGAGCGCGGGAGCCGTCAGGCGTGCCGGATCGGCCGAAAAGAGGCCACGGCCGGTCACCCGGACGGGGTTGCCGACGGCGTCGAACAACTCGACGGGATCGTCGAGCAGCACCGTCGGTGACGGCTCGGGCAGTTGCCCAGGCCAGGGCTGCCCTGGATCGGCTCGCGGCACCGCCTCGTCTCCCAAGGGGGTGAGGGTGATTCGTTCGGCGGGCCCGCGACCGCCGCTGAGTACCGGCACCTGCACCGCCTCCTGCCCGAGCAGGCCCTGAACCCGCACCAGTGCCCTCCGCGCACGCAGCCGGTCGTCGTCACCGGAGGAACCCCACAGCGGCAACTGCAGTGCGGCGGCCGACACCACCTCCACCGGATCGAGTCTCAACACCGTGATCGGCGCCGTGGGCCGGTCCTCGTGCCGGACGCTGCGGTTCAGCCAGCCGTCGAGCTGCCAGCGCACCCGGTCCGCGGTGGCGTCCTCGGTAAGCGGTTCTGCGCACCGCCAAACCCGTTGCAATTCTTCACCGTTGGCAGTGACGGCGTGGATGGCCAGCCGGGTGCACCCGACCCCGGTCCCCTCCAGCCTGCGATGCAGTTCACCGGCAAGCAAGCGTCCGGCGAAGGCCGCGGCGTCCACCCTGTCCACCGGAGGGTCGCAGTTCATCACGACACCGAGATCCGCAGACGGCTCCCGGCCCGACGGGCCGCGGGTTGGCTCGCCGCGGGCGAACCGGTGGGCGGTGACCGCGTCGGCGCCGAACCGGGACGCCACGTCGGTCCGCAACAACGCGGCAAACTGGCCGATGCTTCGGATGCCCATGCGCCACAACAGGTCCGCCAAATCCTCCCGGCCGCGTTCGGCAAGGCTCGGCTCGGTGGCCAGCTGCCGGATCGACAGCGTGGACAGGAACTGCGCGTCCCGCCCTGGTTCGACGATGCGTCCGGCACGGGCGGCGAAGACGGCGGTGGGCAACTGATCGGCGATGCCGACCTGACACTCGGCACCTGCCGCAGCCACCGCGTCGACGAGCCGCTCCGAAGCGGCCTGCTCGGACCCGAAGTAGCGAGCCGCCCCGCGCACCGACAACACCAACAGGCCCGGCCGCAGCACCTCCGCGCGAGGCACGACCTCGTCAACCGCCGCCGTCACGCCTTCGAAGTGACGGGCGTCGCGGGCCGGGTCAGCGGCCACGACGTGC
The DNA here is from genome assembly GCA_025963195.1 of Mycobacterium sp. Classification (GTDB taxonomy): domain Bacteria; phylum Actinomycetota; class Actinomycetes; order Mycobacteriales; family Mycobacteriaceae; genus Mycobacterium. Next base: position 2,370 of record JAOPVF010000037.1, read on the forward strand.
AGTTGCGGACACCTGGCCTGGGCCTCCCGGCGGCGCAACCCCCGCTTCACACCCGCCGCACGTGCGGACGCCGAACAGGCCACCACGCGATTGGCCAGGGTCACCGCCACGGGCTCGGTCGCGGGCAGGCCGGCCGCCGCCGCAGCGGCCACTGCTGGCCAGTCCATGCACCAGATGGCCAGCACCCGGGCGGCTGGCACGCTATCCACCCACCTTGCGGACGGGACCGACTGATCGACCCCCCACCCTGGTGGTCAGCCGCACCCGGCTGATCCGCCCGCATCCGGGGATGGGCGCACCATCACCCGCGCCCGTCACCTCGTACCCGCTGACCCTGGCCTCCAGCCGGGCCGACGCCCCTGGCCAGTCTCCTCCGGTGACCAGCAGGGTGCACCCCTTCTGCCTTGCCCTTGCCGTCACCGCCCGCGCCCTGGTCGGTGGCACCGCCCGTCCGCCCAGCCCGAGCACCACCAGATCCAGTCCGTCCATCAACACCGCGGCCACCTCGACCGGGTCGCCACCAGGGTCGGGGATGACGGCGAGCCTGCTCAGATCGGCGCCCATTTCGACGGCCGCCAGCAGTCCGACGTCGGGCTGGCCGACGATCGCCGCGTGCCCACCCGCCGCCGTCACCGTCGCCACCATGCCCAGAAGCAACGACCGGGCGCCCGACAAGACGGCCACCGAACCCCTTGGCAACGACGCTGGCAGCAGATCCGCCAGCGAATCCGGGAGCGGCAGCAAAGTTTCCGAGGCCGGCAACGAGGTGTTCGACGGCATGGCTCCGCGTCGGGTCGACGCGGCCGAACCGGACCCCTTCCCTGACATCATCGCCATCTTGCGACGCAGGTGTTCTACCTGTTCAGCACGGTTTTCTTCACTTCGGTCCAGGCTCACAGCCGCTGTCACAGCAGCACCTCCTGCACCATCCGGCCCAACGATCATTTCGAACGTTTGTTCGATATGACGAGTAAACACTTGCCCTCGGACACCGTCAAGCGGATCAGGGTCCCGCTACGGGAATTTGTGACGGGCTCGTGAAGCGGCTAGGCGAGGACTGTGCGTCTGCCTGACCAGTACGTTAGAGTTTCGATCGTCGGAACCCACTTCGGGATGGGCCGGTGTATGAGCCGTGGACGCGCATCAGCCCGATGCCGGCCACGGACCGTACGGAATCGCTGCGCGATTCGCCGAAGACCATGTGTTCGCTTACTCGGGGATAGTAAAGGACTCAAAATGAGGTCAAATCGTCTGGCCCGTCGCATTGCGGCGGCCGTAGGCGGTACTGCAATCGTCGCGATGGTCGGGCTGACCGCCGCGTGCGGTGGCGGGGAGAAGGCTCCCGAAACGTCGACCACAACCACGACCACCACACCGTCGTCGTCGGCGACGGTGTCGCCGACCGAGAAGTCGATCAACCCCACCGGCGGCAACCTGTTCACGCCTCCGGTCAAGGCGCCCCCTGCGCCGACGGCACCTCCCGGCGACAACTGACATCGCGCGGTCTCGGGAGTCAACGCTTCACATTCCCTTGGAACCCCCAAGGGAAAAATGACTCCCGAGACCCTGCGACACCGTTCGACTCGAATGGTTCGAATGCCGTCACACACCGTGACAGCACTTCCCGGTCGGCATACCAGACCAGGGCACTGGTTCTTGATTCTGGTAGCGGCGGCCGTGCTGATGCTTGCCTCGGATCTGCGACTCCCCAAGGGAGCTGGAACGGCCGCCGAGATCGGCGGTCCATTCGCGCTGCTGCTTGCCGCGTCCACCGATCTCGGTCCCGCGCGCGGTGACCACGTCCAACTCACCGCCGCCCTGCAACGGCCAACCAGCCCGGACGCGCTGATCGACTGGGCGGGCGAGCACGGTCTCTCCGTACGCTGGCAGCCGGGCGAGGACTGGGCGATCGTCGAGGGTGGGCCTGAAAGCGTTTCGCGCGCACTGGAAGTCGAGGTTCACGACTACCGGGGTCAGCGCGGGCAAGAGTTCTACGCATCCCCCCAGCAGCCAGAGGTGCCGCCGACGTTGCGCACCGAGGTCACCGAACTCGGCAGGATCCTCAGTTACACACCGCATCACGAGTCGCGGCCGCACATCCTGCCGTTGGACGTGCCGGACCAAGGGCTGACCCCTGCCGCGTTGCTCACCACCTACAACGCGGCCGGACTCGCACGAAACGGCTTCACCGGCAAGGGCACGACGATCGTCATCTTCGCGTTCAACGGCTTCGCCCAGTCCGACCTCGACACGTTCTCGACGACGTTCGGGCTGCCCAAGATCACGCCGACACTCGTCGGCGACACCTTGCCCGAGCCGTACGGCGAGACCACGATGGATCTCGAAGTGGCACATGCGATTGCGCCCGATGCCCAGAAGGTCGTCGTCAACGCCCGTCCAACGGTGCAGGGCGACGGCGGCTACGTGAAGATCGGCCAGATGCTCGAGGACACCGAGCGGCAGTTCCCTGGCGCGATATGGAGCTTCTCGATCGGCTGGGGCTGCGACAAGCTGGCCACCGCCGCGGATCTGGCACCGGTGCGGTCCGCCGTGTCCGACGCGCATGCCAGCGGCACTACGGCGTTCGATGCCAGCGGCGACCTGGCAGGTCTGGAGTGCAAGGGCGGTGACGACTGGGACTCCCCACCGGGGCAGGCCGATGTCGGGCTGGATTCGGTTGCCTCGCTTCCCGAGATGACCAGCGTGGGTGGCACCACCCTGTCCACCGACAACAGGGGGGTGTGGCTGGCCGAGCAGGCCTGGTTCGACGTTCCGCTGTCCCAGGGCACCGGCGGCGGGCTCTCATCACTGTTCGATATGCCGCCGTGGCAACGCGAGGCGTCGACTCAAGTTGTGCCCGAACGGGATACGGGCAAGCGGATGACGCCTGACATCTCCGCCGTTGCCGACCCCTTCACCGGGGTGAAGATCGTGCTCAACGGGGACACCGTGGTCGGCGGTGGCACCTCGCAGTCGGCCCCGATCATGGCCGGCCTGACCGCGGTGATGACGCAATTCCTCAAGGCCAACGGCGGCAGGGAGATCGGCGACATCAACCCCCTGCTGTACCAGATCGCCGCGGGCGCACCGTTTCCCGCCTTCCGCGACGTGACCCTCGGCGGAAACGCGGTCGACACCGCGGGACCGGGCTTCGACCTGGTCAGCGGACTCGGCACCCCGGACGTCGAGAACCTTGCCCGCAATCTGCTCGTCCTGCAAAGGGTAACCCCATGACCACCGACTCGGAATCCAGCGACAGCGCACCCGGCACCGTGGAGTGCGCGGTGTGCCAAACCGACGTCCCCGCAGGCGAATACTGCGGCCTGTGCGGGGATCACCTGCCCAACCAACGTGACAAGGGGGCGAAGTGGCTGCGGATCCGGGCCTACAGCGCATCACCCGGTGAGCATCTGCTGCGACCGAACATCGTCAGTACGCTCTTCCCGCACCTGTCGCCCAGCTCGCGGCTGCCGTTCCTGACGGGATTGGCGCTGATCTTCGCCGCCCTGGTCGCCACCACACTGCTGCGCCTACCCGCCGCACTGATCACCGTTGCCGCGCTCGGACTGCCCCTGCTGTTCCTCATCTATCTGCAGGAGTCCGACGTCTATCGCGACGTGCCGACCTCGACCCTGGTGGTCACGGCCGGTCTCGGCATCGGTCTCGGCGTCGGATGGGTACTCCTGACCGGCGCGATGGTCGCGCAGGCCTACGACGTCGGGTTGGGCACGGGCATCGCCGGATCCCGGATCCTTCGCGACGGGCTGGGAGTGCCGATCGGCGGCTTGCTGCTCATGCTCGTCCCGGCATTGTTGGTGAGGCTGGTGCGGCCGGGACCGCGAGAAGCCTTGGACGGCTTTGCCATCGGAGCGTTGAGTGCCCTGATGTTCACCGCCGCCGCGCAGATGACCCGGCTGGCGCCCCAGTTCGCTGGCGGCATGGTCGCGCGAGCGAGGCCGATGGACGGGCTGTTCGTCGAGGCAGGCATTCGTGGCGTTGCCGTGCCGCTGACCGCGGCCGCGGTGGGTGGCCTCGTCGGCACCGCGCTGTGGTTCACCCGCCCGCAGAACAAGAAGCACCAGCACCGCAACTACGTCCGGGGCGCCCTTGCGCTCTTCGCCCTTGCAGTGATGGCGATGTACGCCGGGTTGGGTCTCGTCGACGTCGCGCGGTTCGACCAAAGCGTGCAGCTCGTACTGCACCTCGCGGTGACGGGCATGGCAGTGCTCGCCCTGCGCGTCGGACTGCAACTTGCGCTGCTGCACGAGGCGCACGACGAGATCCTGTCCGATGAACCACTGTTGTGCCCGCACTGCGGCACCGTCGTGCCCGACATGGCGTTCTGCGTAGCCTGCGGTGCGGCAACGCGGGCATCGTCACGTTCGTCTCGGCAGGCGCGACGGGACACCCGGCCCGTGCGGACCGACGCCGGACCCGCGGCAACGGAAGACCAGCAGTGACGACGATCGCTCTCGGCTACTCCACGCAGGCCGGAACCTACACCGTCCCAGTCCAACCGAAGACCACGCATCGACGGCTGTTGATCGTCTGGGTGGCTGCCATCGGGCTCGTCGCCGCGGGCCTCGTCGCCATGTCGGGCGCCATCGAGAAACCGTCGGCGCGGTACATGTGCCCACCCGGGTGCGGGCAGCCACCGATAGGTCAGCCCGTCACCATCAATCCAAGGTTCACCGCGCCCGACGGGGCGTTCTCGGTTTCCTATCCTGCCGAGGGTGCGGCGTACAAGATCACCACCAACCCCAATGGCGTGACGGCCGACCTGCTCGCAGGCGACGGCGGCACCATGCGACTGTTCAGCGAGCCCGCTGCGGGCCGTTCCCCCAAGGACATTGCCGCGGCGCTGGTCAACAAGACCTTCCCCGACACCAAGACCGCCTACCAGATCCCAAACACGATGGTCGGTTACCGCCCAGGATTCGGCATGGTCGCCGACTGCTGGCCGCAGGGCGCTACGGCGAGCTATGCGCGCATGCGGGTCATCGTGATGGTGGCTGTGAAGGACGACCTCGCCCTCGTCGCGGGAGCAGTGGGCCCGTACCACGCATTCGGCCCCGACTTCGGCTCGGGCAAGCCGTCTGCGGTCAACCTGCAGATCGCTCTGGACATGGGCAAGTACGTCAACAGCTTCAGCTGGCGCGGCGACCCTCAGCGGTAACCCGCACCCCTTCTCCGCACCGTCACCGCGACCTCACATCCCTGAATGTTGACATTGACAAATGTCACCAATTGCTGTTGTACTCAGCGGACGCTTCGACGAGGAGGTCTGCGATGCCTGCCCGAACGGCCCCGACCGGCACCGATGTGCCTAAGTTGATCCCCCGTCGCTTCGCTCGCCCCGAGCGCGGCTCGATGCGATCCCGCGGCGCGGCCCGGGTGAGCAGCCTGACCCTGCGTCAGATCGCAGCCATCCTGCCACCGGAGCGCGCGTGGGGGCTGTGGGCATCGCGCCAGATCGTCGCCCGAGTGATGGACACCTTCGGCCCCTCACTGTCGGGCACCCGCGTCGAACACGTCGACGTGCGGCTGGCCGACGGCCGCCGGGTGGTCGGGGAATGGGTGCACGGTGCCGGCCTCGACTCTGGCGGAGACAGCGCCATCTACTTCCTGCACGGCAGCGGATACGCCCTGTGCTCGCCGCGGACCCACCGCCGACTGGTGGCATGGTTGTCCCGCCTGACCGGACTTCCCGTCTTCTCCGTCGACTACCGACTGGCTCCCCGGCACCGCTTCCCCGCTGCCGCAGACGACGTCCGTGCGGGCTGGGATTGGCTGTGCACGCAGCAGAAGTTCGCACCTGACCGCATCTTCATGGCAGGCGACTCCGCTGGTGGCCACCTCGCCGTCGACCTGCTGTTACAACCCGACGTCGCACATCCCGCAGGGGTGGCCTTGTTCTCGCCGCTGGTGGATCTGACCTTCGGGCTCGCCCGCGCACGGGAGCAGCTGCGCCGCGACCCGGCGATCCGTGCGGCCGACGCTGCGAAACTGATCGGGTTGTACTGCGCCGGAACCGATGTCGCGCATCCGCGGCTCACTCTCGACGTCGCCGGTGGGCGCCGGCTGCCACCAATGTTGATCCAGGCAGGCGGCGGCGAGATGCTCGTCGCCGATGCCCGCAGGCTGGCCAAGGACGTCACCGCGGCCGGTGGCGACTGCGAGCTGCAGGTCTGGCCCGACCAGGTGCACGTGTTCCAGGCGTTGCCGCGGCTCACCCCCGAGGCGAAACCCGCCATGCGTCAGGTGGCGTCATTCGTGGTGAAGTCGTTGCGGGCGAGCGCAATCCATCCAGTGACGGAAGAAGCATCGTGAACCTCTTCGGATCTTCGTCCAAGCGCAGCCGCGAGGCCGACGCGGTCATCACCGGAGCCGGTAGCGGCATCGGCGCGGCGTTCGCCATGGAATTGGCCAAGCGCGGCGGCCGGATCGTGTGCAGCGACGTCGACGGAGCCACCGCTCAGTCCACGGCGGACGCCATCACCGACGGCGGGGGTGAGGCGACGGCCGTGCGCTGCGACGTTTCCTCGATCGACGACGTGACGCAACTGGCCAAGCACGCCCAGTCATGGTTCGGCGGAGCTCCGAGCCTGGTGATCAACAACGCCGGTGTCGGCGCGGGCGGCACCCCGATCGGCGACGCCGGCCTCGACGACTGGAACTGGGTGCTCGGCATCAACCTGTGGGGCCCGATCCACGGCTGCCACGTGTTCGCACCAATCCTGCGCGAGGCAGGCAACGACCGTCCACGCGGCATCATCAACGTGGCATCGGCGGCCGCCTTCGGGGCAGCGCCGGGCATGGCCGCCTACAACGTCAGCAAGGCTGGCGTGCTGTCCCTTTCGGAGACGCTGGCCGCCGAACTGTCGGGCACCGGGATCGGCGTGACGGTGCTGTGCCCGACGTTCGTCAAGACGAACATCGTGCAATCAGGTCGCATCACCGCGCAGTCGACGCAGCTGGCCGACCGGTTGATGCGCTGGACCGGGTTCTCCTCGGAGCGGGTGGCCAGGACGTGCCTGGACACCCATGACCGTGGCGGCCTCTACTGCATGCCGCAACCTGACGCCAGGATCGGTTGGGGCATCAAACGTTTCACCCCGACGGTGTACACCCGCGCCGTCGGTCTGACCACTCGCGTGACTGGGTGATCCGCACCCGAGAGGAGAACCACAGTGGCAATCGACATGGATGCGATGCTTGAGAAGGTCAAGGACCGTCAGTGGGCGCTGGCCGACATCGACTGGGACGCACCGGGTGCCGAGACCATCAGCGACGAGTTCCGGCCGAAGCTGAAGGCGTTCATGGCCGATCTGTGCTGGATCGAGAACGTCGGCGCACGCGGATTCGCCGCGCTGGCCAAGAAGGCACCCACCCCGACGCTGGCGGAGATCTACCGCTACTTCCACGCCGAAGAGCAGCGGCACGCCAACGCCGAGCTGGCCCTGATGAAGCGCTGGGGCATGCTCGAGGACGGCGAGTTGCCCGAGCCCAACATCAACATCCGGCTGGCCATCCAGTGGCTCGACAAGTACTCCGACGACATGTCGCTGTCGATCCTGGGCACCGTCATCCCGATGCTGGAGGTGGCGCTGGACGGTGCGCTGCTGAAGTTCCTGCTCGAAGAGGTGCACGACCCGGTCTGCCACCAGGTGTTCGAGAAGATCAACAACGACGAATCACGGCACATCGCAGTCGACTTCGACGTCCTCAACATGATCGGCAACGCGACGGCCCGCCGGCTGGCGATCCAGTTCGTCGGCAACGTCGCCTCGCCCGGCGTCATCATCGGCGCACTCATGTATGCGCCGCTGCTGAACCGGATGCGCAACAACATCGTCGAGATGGGCTTGGAGCCCGAGCGGCTCTACACCGCGATGAAGCGGTTCAAGCAACTCGGTGAGCGTGCCGAGTTCACCAAGCGCGTACCGACCTACCAGATCCTCAAGCTGCACGCGCGGATGGTCGTCAACCCGAACAACCCCTACCACTACCTGGCCAACTCGATGGTGTGGCTGTCCGACCGCTACCCGAGCCCACTGCTGAGCCCGATTCCCACCTGGTTCAAGGAACTCACCCACGAGCCGGCGGCCTGAGACATGCCCAGCAGCGCCAACGCTAAGCACGTCTACGACGCCCTGATCGTCGGCACCGGGTTCACCGGCGTCGGCACCGCCATCAAGCTGACCCAGTCGGGTGTCGACGACTTCATCATGGTCGAGCGTCACGAACGGGTCGGCGGCACATGGCGGGACAACACCTATCCCGGTGCGGCATGCGACATCCCGTCGCTGTTGTACTCGTTCTCGTTCGTGGCGAACCCGACTTGGTCACGTGCCTACTCCCCCGCCGACGAGATCCGCCGCCACATCGAGGACATGGTCGACCGCTTCGACCTTCGCCGCAGAATCCAATTCGGCACCGAGGTCGTCGGGTTGTCGTTCGACGAGGACCAGGGCGTGTGGACGGTCTCCACGACCGGTCGAAAGACGTTCCGCGCCCGCACCGTCGTGTTGGCCTCCGGCCCGCTGCCCGATCACGAGTGGCCCGACGTTCGCGGGATCGACACCTACGAGGGCAAGAAGATCCACAGCGCCAACTGGGATCACGACTACGACTTCACCGGGAAGCGGGTGGCGGTCATCGGCACCGGCGCCAGCGCCGTGCAGATCGTGCCCGAGTTGGTCAAGCAGGCCGCCTTCGTCAAGGTCTTTCAGCGCACGCCCGGCTGGGTGATCCCACGATTGGACATCGCCACCCCGGCTCCTGCGCAGGCTTTGTTCGCGAAGGTGCCTGCCGCACAACGGCTTGCCAGGCAGGTGTTGTTCTGGGGCCACGAGGCCAGCGCGGGGGCTCTGGTATGGAAGACACCGATGAGCCGCCTCGTCGCGCGCCTCGGGAAGGCCCACCTGCGCAGACAGGTCAAGGACCCGTGGCTGCGCAGGCAGCTGACCCCGGACTTCACCCCCGGCTGCAAGCGGATGCTGGTGTCCAGCGACTACTATCCTGCGCTGCAGCGTGACAACTGCAAGCTCATCGACTGGCCGATCGCGACCATGAGCCCCGTCGGCATCCGCACCAGCGACGGTGTCGAGCACCACCTGGACGCGATCGTGTTCGCCACCGGGTACGACGTGCACCTGACCGGGCCGCCGTATCCGGTCAGCGGGATCGGCGGGAGGTCGTTGGCCGACGAATGGGTGCGTGGCGCGCAGGCCTACAAGAGCATCAACGCCAGCGGCTACCCCAATCTGTTCTTCATGACCGGCCCCAACTCGGGCCCGGGCCACAATTCGCTGCTGGTCTTCGTCGAGGGGCAGATCGACTACGCCGTGGCCGGCATCACCACGATCTTGAAGAACGACCTGCGGTATCTCGACGTGCGCGCAGACGTTCAGCGCAGCCACAACGAGCATCTGCAGAAGAGGCTGACGAAGACCACCTGGATGAGTGGCTGCAGCAGCTGGTACCTGACCGCCGACGGATTCAACGCGTCGATGTACCCCGGCTTCGCCACACAGTATCTTCGACAGATGCGCGACTTCCGATCCGGCGACTACGTGGCGATGGCACGGGGTGCGCGCGTCCCCATCACCTCGTCGGCCTGACATGGCCGCAAAGCAGCCGCGACAGCAGGCGGGCGCGATATCCGCGATTCTCAAGCAGATTCGGCGGAGTTCGCGTGACGTCGTCGAGTCGGCGGTGTCGCAGTTGTTCGACGCCGCGGTGCAGGCGCACGGCGTCGAGGCGTCCGGCGAGTACCGGATCGAGGAGCTGGCGCGGCTCGCAGGAACCACCACCCGCAACATCCGGGTGTATCGCGACCGCGGGCTGCTGCACCCGCCGCTGCGGGTGGGGCGCATCGCGCTGTTCAACGACACCCATCTGACCCGGCTGCGGTTGGTCACCTCGCTGCTCGACCGCGGCTACAACATCGCCCACGTGCACGAGATGCTGTCCGCGTGGGAGCAGGGCAAGGACATCGGGGACATGCTCGGCCTGGAGTCCGCGATCGCGGGCAGTTGGGCCACCGAGCGACCCGAGCGGATGTCGGTCGACGACGCCAAGCGGCTGATCGACGACGATGCCGCGTTCGAGCGGCTCACCGGCAACGGGGTGATCAAGCTCGACGGCGACGGTGAGAACGCAACGGTGGTGCGGCCCAAGCTGATCGAGGCCTTCAACGAGATCCGGCACTATGGGGTCAGCGCCGAAAAGCTCGTCGACATCCACGAGCAGATCTTGCCGCTCACCGACCAGATCAGCGGGATCCTGGTGAGTGCGGGCGTCGATCACGTGGCCCACCGGATCAACCCTGGGGCGTCACTGCCCCCGGACACCGAAGTGGCCGAACTGATCACGATGCTGGTGCGGTTCCGCACTCAGGCGGTCGCAGCGGTCAGCGCCACCCTGGCGTTCTCGATCGAGTCGACCATGGAGTCCGTGGTCAGCCAGATGCTCTCCGAGTTCATCGAAAAGGACCCGGCCCCCGAAACCAAGGAAGCCTGAACTACTCCCACTCGATGGTGCCCGGCGGCTTGCTCGTCACGTCGAGCACCACCCGGTTGACCTCGGGAACCTCGTTGGTGATGCGGGTGGAGATGCGTTCGAGCACCTCGTAGGGCACCCGGGTCCAGTCCGCGGTCATGGCGTCCTCGCTGGACACCGGTCGCAGCACGATTGGATGACCATAGGTGCGCCCGTCGCCCTGCACTCCGACCGAGCGCACGTCGGCCAACAGCACCACCGGGCACTGCCAGATCTGGCTGTCCAGGCCAGCAGCGCTCAACTCCTCGCGGGCGATCGCATCGGCGCGGCGCAACGTGTCCAGGCGCGCGGCGGTGACCTCGCCGACGATTCGGATTCCCAGACCGGGACCTGGAAAGGGTTGGCGCCCAACGATTTCCGCAGGCAATCCAAGCTCACGCCCGACGGCGCGGACCTCGTCCTTGAACAGCAGCCGCAGTGGTTCGACGAGCTTGAACTTCAGGTCGGCCGGCAGGCCGCCGACGTTGTGGTGACTCTTGATGTTCGCCGCCCCGGTACCGCCGCCGGACTCGACGACGTCGGGATAGAGGGTGCCCTGCACCAGGAAGTCCACGTCAGGTCCGCCGTCCTGCACGATGCCCCGCACCGCACCCTCGAACGCCCGGATGAACTCGCGCCCGATGATCTTGCGCTTGCCTTCGGGGTTGGTGACGCCGGAGAGCGCCTCCAGGAACCGCTCCTCGGCGTCGACCGTGACCAGCTTCGCGCCCGTGGCGGCGACGAAGTCACGCTGAACCTGGCCTCGCTCACCCGCACGAAGCAGTCCGTGGTCGACGAACACGCACGTCAGCCGGTCGCTGATGGCGCGCTGCACCAGCGCGGCTGCCACGGCCGAGTCGACCCCGCCCGACAGACCACAGATCGCCCGCCCGTCGCCGATCTGGTTGCGCACCTGCTCGATCAGCGCTTCGGCGATGTTGGCGGCCGTCCAGGTCGAGCCGATGCCTGCGAAGTCGTGCAGGAACCGGCTCAGGATCTGCTGTCCGTGCGGCGTGTGCATCACCTCGGGGTGGTACTGGACGCCTGCAAGTCGACGGGCGCGGTCCTCGAACGCCGCGACCGGTGCCCCGGAACTCACCGCGACGACGTCGAATCCGTCCGGTGCTTCCGTGACCGCGTCGCCGTGACTCATCCACACCGACTGGGTGTCGGGAAGATCCGAATGAAGTCGACCACCGGTGACCTTCAACTCGGTGCGGCCGTACTCGCTGGTGCCGGTGTGCGCCACGGTGCCGCCGAGTGCCTGGGCCATCGCCTGGAACCCGTAGCAGATGCCGAAGACCGGCACGTCGAGGTCGAAGATGGCCGGGTCGAGTTGCGGAGCGCCGTCGGCATAGACGCTGGCCGGTCCGCCGGACAGCACGATCGCCTGGGGATCCTTGGCCTTGATCTCGTCGACCGTCGCGGTGTGCGGGATGACCTCGGAGTACACATTTGCCTCGCGGACGCGCCGCGCGATCAGTTGCGCGTACTGCGCACCGAAGTCGACCACCAACACCGGGCGGGGAGATGCCGTTTCCACTGGCTCAGTCTAGTGGCGGCCCTTTGGTTGGCCCTGCGCAGCGGGGGTCGACGGCTCGTGCACAGCCGCGCACGGCGGCGCCGCAGGAAGTTCAGCGGCACGGATAGGCGTCAGCCCGCAGAACTGACCGGAGTGATCGGCAGCCTGCGGAGCGCGGCGGGCGCCTCGGCGGGCACCACCGGACGCACTGGTGCGATGGGCGCCAGCCGGCGGTACGACTCCCCTTGTGCCGGACGCTGATCCACCTCGCCACGGTTGGGCCACAACGACGCGGCGCGCTCGGCCTGGGCGGTGATCGACAGCGAAGGGTTGACGCCGAGGTTCGCCGAGATCGCAGCGCCGTCGACGACGTGCAGTGTCGGGTAGTTGTACACCCGCTGGTACGGATCGATGACTCCCGTTTCGATGCTGTCACCAATCGCGGCGCCACCCAGGAAGTGCGCGGTCAGAGGGATGTTGAAGAGTTCACCCCACGTGCCGCCCGCGACGCCGTCGATCTTCTCCGCGATCCGGCGAGTGACCTCGTTGCCCGCCGGAATCCACGTCGGGTTCGGCTCGCCGTGGCCCTGCTTGGACGACATCAACCGTGCACCGAGCGGCCCGCGCTTGGTGAAGGTCGTGATCGAGTTGTCCAGGTGTTGCATCACCAGCGCGATCACCGTGCGCTCGCTCCAGTGCGCAGGATTGAGCAGCCGCAACAACAGTCGCGGATTCTTGCCTGCCTGATCGAAGAACTGCTTCCACCGCGGCACGTCCGTGCCCTGCGGCCCGGTGCCGTCGGTCATCAGCGTCTGCAGCAGGCCCATCGCATTGGACCCCTTGCCGTAGCGAACGGGTTCGACGTGGGTATCGGCAGTGGGGTGGATGGACGAGGTGATCGCAACGCCGTGGGTGAGGTCGAGTTTGGGATCGACCGTCATCGTGGCGGCACCGACGATCGACTCGGAGTTGGTGCGGGTGAGTACGCCGAGTTTGTCGGAGAGCTTGGCCAGCCTTCCGGCGTCCCGCATCTTGAACAGCAGCTTCTGGGTGTTGTACGTGCCTGCGGCCAGAACCAGATGCGTCGCGGTGAATGTCTTCTTCTTCCTGCGCACCTTACCGTTCGTGGCCACCGTGGTGACCTCCCAGAGACCATCGGAGCGCTGGTCGAACCCGGTCACCGTCGCCAACGGATGTACTTGCGCCCCAGCGGATTCCGCCAGTCCCAGGTAGTTCTTGAGCAGGGTGTTCTTGGCGCCGTGCCGACAACCCGTCATGCACTCGCCGCATTCGATGCAGCCGGTGCGCGCAGGCCCGGCACCGCCGAAGTATGGATCGGGCACCGTCTTGCCAGGGGTCTTCTCGCCATCGGCGCCGAAGAACACGCCGACGGGTGTTGCGACGAACGTGTCGCCGACACCCATGTCGTCGGCGACCTCCTTCATGATCCGGTCGGCGTCGGTGAACGTCGGGTTCTTGACCACCCCGAGCATCCGCTGCGCCTGGTCGTAGTGCGGCGATAGCTCCGACCGCCAGTCCGTGATGTGCTTCCACTGCGGGTCGGCGAAGAAGGGTTCCGGCGGCACGTACAGCGTGTTGGCGTAGTTGAGCGAGCCGCCCCCGACGCCGGCGCCGGCCAGAATCATGACGTTGCGCAGGAGGTGGATGCGCTGGATCCCGTACATGCCCAGCTTGGGCATCCACAGGAACTTGCGCAGGTTCCACGAAGTCTTGGCGAAGTCCTCGTCGGCAAAGCGTCTACCCGCTTCCAGAACGCCGACGCGGTAGCCCTTCTCGGTCAGTCGCAGTGCGCTGACACTGCCCCCGAACCCCGAACCGATGATCAGAACGTCGTAGTCAGGCGCCATCGAAGGATTATGAACCTACTGCGAAGTAACTTTCCAGATAGGCGACCCTAAGTTCGAGGTCAGGACCCGACGGCCAGACCGACCTTCTGGAACTCCTTGAGATCGCAATACCCGGCCTTGGCCATCGCCCTGCGAAGTCCGCCCACCAGGTTCAGCCCGCCGAACGGATCGTCGGACGGGCCGGTGACCACCTGCTCCAGCGAAGGCCGCTCCCCCTCTGCCACCTGCAGCAAAGCGCCACGCGGTAGCGACGGGTGTGCTGCCGCGTTCGGCCAGAACCATCCGTCACCGGGGGCTTCTTGCGCCAGGGCGAGCGGCGTGCCGAGCAGCACCGCGTCGGCGCCGCACGCGATCGCCTTGGCCAACTCGCCAGAGGTATGGATGTCGCCGTCGGCGAGGACGTGCACGTAGCGGCCCCCGGTCTCGTCGAGGTACTCCCGCCGGGCGGCTGCGGCATCGGCGATCGCCGTGGCCATCGGCACGCTGATGCCGAGCACCTCGTCGCTGGTGGTGACACCCCATGTCGACCCGTAGCCGACGATGACGCCTGCCGCGCCCGTGCGCATGAGGTGCAGCGCGGTCCGATGATCGAGCACGCCACCGGCCACGACCGGGACGTCGAGTTCGGAGATGAACGTCTTGAGGTTGAGCGGCTCCCCGGATCCGTCCCGGTCCTGCGCGACGCGCTCCGCCGAGATGATGGTGCCCTGGATGATCAGCAGATCGATGCCCGCTGCGACCAGCGCGGGCGTCAGGGCCTGCGCATTCTGCGGGCTCACCCGCACGGCAGTGGTGACACCCGCATCGCGGATGCGCGCCACCGCGGCGCCGATCAGTTCCGGGATCAGCGGTGCGGCGTGGAGCTGCTGCAGCAGCCGGATGGCTGCCGACGGGTCCGGCTCCTTGGCTGCCACCTCCACGACCTGGGCGATCTTGTCCTCGACGTCGACGTGCCGACCGATCAGGCCCTCACCGTTGAGCACGCCGAGCCCGCCGAGTCTGCCCAGCTCGATGGCGAACTCGGGAGATACCAGGGCGTCGGTCGGATGCGCGACGACGGGGATGTCGAAGCGGTAGGCATCGAGCTGCCAGCCCGTCGACACGTCCTGCGACGAGCGCGTACGCCGTGACGGAACGATGTTGATGTCGGAGAGCTCGTAGGTACGACGAGCGGTTCGGCCCATGCCGATTTCCACCATGTCACGCATGCGTGTGATCCCCCGGGCTCAGCGAGCGTAGTAGTTGGGCGCTTCAGCGGTCATGGTGATGTCGTGCGGGTGGCTTTCCTTCAGCCCTGCCGCGGTGATCTGCACGAACTGCGCCTGCTGAAGATGCTCGATGGTGGCCGAACCGGTGTAGCCCATCGCGGCACGCAGGCCACCGGTCAGCTGATGGATGACGGTCGACAGCGGACCGCGGAACGGCACCCTGCCCTCGATGCCCTCCGGCACCAGCTTGTCCTCGCTCAGGACGTCGTCCTGGAAGTAGCGGTCCTTGGAGTACGACTTCGCGGCGCCGCGACCCTGCATGGCGCCCAGCGAGCCCATGCCGCGGTAGCTCTTGAACTGCTTGCCGTTGACGAGGATCAGCTCGCCAGGCGCTTCGGCCGTGCCTGCCAGCAGCGACCCGAGCATCGCCGTCGACGCGCCGGCAGCGAGGGCCTTGGCGATGTCGCCGGAGTACTGCAGGCCACCGTCGGCGATCACCGGGACGCCATGGGGTGCGCACGCCGCGACGGCCTCCAGGATGGCGGTGATCTGGGGGGCGCCGACGCCGGCGACCACGCGCGTGGTGCAGATGGAGCCCGGGCCGACACCGACCTTGACCGCATCGGCGCCCGCCTCGACCAGCGCCGCCGCGGCGGCACGGGTGGCGATGTTTCCGCCGATCACCTGGACGCGATCGCCAAGCACGGACTTGGCCCAGTGCACCATGTCGAGCACGCCGCGGTTGTGGGCGTGCGCGGTGTCCACGATCAGCACGTCGACGCCCGCATCGACGAGCGTCATCGCCCGCTCGCGCGCGTCACCGCCGACACCGACCGCGGCACCCACCAGCAGCCGGCCGTCACTGTCCTTGGTCGCCAGGGGGAACTGCTCGGTCTTGACGAAGTCCTTGACGGTGATCAGCCCCGTCAGCTTGCCGTGGCCGTCGACGATCGGAAGTTTCTCGATCTTGTTGCGCCGCAAAAGACCCAGCGCGGCGTCGGCGGTGACGCCCGACTGCGCGGTGATCAACGGCGCCTTGGTCATGACCTCGGAGACGGGCTTGCTCATGTCGACTTCGAAGCGCATGTCGCGGTTGGTGATGATGCCCACCAACGAGCCATCCGCGTCGACGACGGGCAGGCCGGAGATCCGGAACCGCGCGCACATCGCGTCGACCTCGGCCAGCGTGTTGTTCGGAGAGCACGTGACGGGATCGGTGACCATGCCCGCCTCGGACCGCTTCACCGTCTCGACCTGTCCGGCCTGCTCCGCGACGGGCAGGTTCCTGTGCAGCACCCCCATGCCGCCTGCACGCGCCATGGCGATGGCCATCCTGGACTCGGTGACGGTGTCCATCGCGGAGCTCACCAGCGGGACCCGCAGCCGGATGCGCCTGGTCAGCTGACTGGAGGTGTCGGCGTTCGCCGGCACCACGTCGGACGCGGCGGGCAGTAGGAGGACGTCGTCGAAGGTAAGCCCGAGCATCGCGATCTTGGTCGGATCATCGCCACCGGTCGGCACCGGAACGGTGATGGGAAGGCTGCTTTCAGCGATCGACATGGGTGGGGCCTCCAGACGGCGCAGATCTAAATGTCCATCTTATCGGGACTGCCGACGGTGTCTGGCCTCACACGGGGTTCGGACCCGGGTGTCGCGATACGGACGGCTGGCGCGATGACGGAGGTCCTGCGTAATGTGGAAGCGTGCGCGACCACCTGCCGCCGGGTTTGCCGCCCGACCCGTTCGCCGACGACCCCTGCGATCCCTCCGCAGCGCTCGACGCGATCGAGCCGGGCCAGCCGCTCGACCCGCAGGAACGCGTTGCGGTAGAGGCTGATCTCGCCGATTTGGCCGTCTACGAAGCGTTATTGGCGCACAAGGGAATTCGCGGTCTGGTGGTGTGCTGCGACGAATGCCAGCAGGACCACTATCACGACTGGGACATGTTGCGGGCCAACCTGCTCCAGCTCCTGGTCGACGGTACGGTGCGGCCGCACGAGCCGGCCTACGATCCGGAACCCGATGCCTACGTGACCTGGGATTACTGCCGCGGATATGCCGACGCATCGCTAAACGAAGCCGCGTCGGAACCCGACGGATATCGCTGAACGCGTAATTCGCCTTAGTTCTCGTTGCGGCTCGGCGCCGCGACCGTAGTGGTCACCACTTGTTCCGGCTTCTTCGGCGCTGACGGCGGTGCCTGAACGGGCTCTTCGGCCGGTTTGGGCGGTGCCTGAACCGCAGGTGGGGCGCTCACCGGAGGCGGTGCCTGAACCGCAGGTGGCGCACTCGCCGGAGGCGGTGCCTGAACCGCAGGCGGCGCGCTCGCCGGAGGCGGAACGTTCACTGGCGCCGACGAAGGCACCGACACCGTCGATAGCGGCAACGAGGACGGCGGAAGAGCGGCCGGCTGCTGCGTAGTCGTCGTGGTCGTGGTCGGGGTGCTGGATGGCGGTGTCGACGTCGAGGTGGGCGTGGACGTCGACGTCGATGGCGCCGTCGAGCTGGATGACGAACTGGACGGCGGCGAACTCGGCGGCGTCGTCGGCGTCGGGGCGATCAACACGTCCGACGGCGGCAGCGATGTCGTGGGCGTCGTCGTCGGAGTGGTCGTGTCCGACGGGGAGGTCGGCGTCGGCTCCGAAGGCGAGGTCGACGTGGGTTCCGACGTCGAGGTCGACGTCGACGTCTCCGTGGTGGTTTCCTGGACCACCGGGACCTGCAGCAGGGTCAGTGGCGACGACGGCAACACCGGTTGTGGCTGATCGGGCGGTGGCAGCGTGGCTGCGGGATCTTGTTCGACCACCTTGTAGGCCAACGCATTCCACTGTTGGACCAGCTCGTGCTTGTCCTGCACCTGATCGATGCCCTGCACCGTGGTGGACAGTGTCTGAAGCCGGTCCTGCGCCTGCTGCCAGTCACCCTGTTCGACCAGCTGCTGCACTTCGGCGAGCTGCTGCGAAGCCAGCATCACCTGGTCGCTGCGCTCCGACGGCTGCTCACCGAAGAGCTGGGTCCGCACGCCGTAGAGCGAGTCGCCGGGGCCTGCACCGTAGACGGCGGCGCTGAACCCACCGAGGACGAGCAGCGCCGCGGCGGCCGATCCGACGAGAGTCAGCGAGGTCCGCTTGCGCTTGCGGGAGTCGAGGCTCCCGCGCAATGCGATGGCGGCGTCGCGGGGCGTGACGACCACGGTGGCCGGGGTGTCGCGAATCCCGTCACGCCAGTCCGAGAGCAGGAACGAAAGTTCAGCTTCTGCGGGATCGGTGGCGTAAACCGGTTGGCCTGAGGCGAGGGCGTCGAGGAACCGCTCGTCGCGGTTGATCTCATTGAGCGACGGGTCTCCCCCGTTGCCGGTCCAGCGTCCGAAGTCAGGCATGGTCGCGCCTCGTCGTGCCGATCTCGGACTTCAACTTCGCAAGCGCACGGTGCTGCGCGACTCGGACCGCGCCCGGCGTGCTGCCGACCGCTTCGGCCGTCTCCTCAGCGCTCATGCCGACGACGACGCGCAGGATGATGATCTCGCGCTGCTTCTCGGGCAACGTCGCCAACAGCTTGTCCATCCTGGCGGCCGACTCCGAGTCGATCGCGATCTGCTCGGGACCGGCCGCGGACGACGCGCGATCGGGCAGCGTGTCGGTGGCGTCGGCACGGTTTCGTCCGGCGGCGCGATGTGCGTCGGCAACCTTGTGAGCGGCGATGCCATAAACGAAGGCCAGGAACGGTCGTCCCTGATCCTTGTAGCGCGGCAGCGCCGTGATGGCGGCCAAGCAAACCTCCTGAGCCACGTCGTCTGCTGAAAGACCACTTCGGTCCGCTGTCCCGATCCTCGCCCGGACATACCGGACGATGATCGGACGGATGGTCTCCAGCACCGTCCGGAGTGCGTCTCGATCGCCTGCCAGCGCCTCAGCAACGACAGCATCGAGACCTTCTCCCGAACTGATCATCGCGAGTGTTCTCTCCAGTGTTACGGATGAGGCGTGCCCCAAAATGGTTGTGTTGGGTAAAGACTAGTGATCAGGGCGGGTGAACCCGCGTCAGCGGCCCGCCCACACGCCGCCCCTGCGGCGTACCGCATCGGCGGATTCGTCGCGGATCACGACGATCCGATCAGGGGTGTGCACGGCACTGCCGACGTCCAAGAGGAGGCATGCCAATGCCCAGCTCAGAGGCACTAAACCGAGCCGCTGAGTGACCGCGAGCGCGGTGTCGGCGACACGACGTGAGGCGTCTGGATCACCGGCGCTGCACAGGGCCGCAGCCAGCACCGCATCCGACTTGACGGCGTGTCGCACGGAGCCCGTCGACGCCGCCAACTCGACCGCGCGTTCAGCGTGACCGAGCGCCGTTTCGCCGTCGCCGGTGAACATCGCCAACTCGGCGGAAACCCAGCCGAGCCGCACCGGCAATCGTCCCTGCGACGAGTCGCCGACGACCTCGCGGGCGCGTTGCAGCAGCCGGGCCGATGCTCCGAAGCGGCCGACGCCGAGCGCGTCGGCAGCCAGTCCGATCAACGCGTCGGCGCGCGCTTCGGCGTCGGTCCCCGCCAGCGCCAGCGCGCGGCCGTCCCACGGCCGCGCGTCGACGTGCCTGCCGAGCTGACGGAGGAACGAGGCCCTGGTGCTGAGCGCCAGCGACGCGACCGACGGGGCGCCGGGTGCGCGGCCGACGGAATCAAGGTGGGCGAAGCCACTGGCGTATCGACCCTGACCGCCGGCGGCCACGGCACGATGCCAAGCCTGCAGCGGTGTCGTCGCCGCGGGCAGTGGCCAGCGACCGGGATCGTCGCCGAAGGCCGCTCTCGATAGGTCGTCCATCGGATCGGGACGCTATCAATAGGTCTCGACGAGCGGCGAATAAAACCCGGTACCGCTGGGCCCGGGTAATTCGGTGTTGCGGATTCAACATTGGTTAACAGTTGGTGCTGGACATGTTAATTCGGTATCAACTGACTACTGGCCGGTAGAAATGGAGTACACGCGTTCGTTCGCTGCGAACAGCGGAAACGAGACTCGTGATCATTTGGAAGCCGTTTCGTGATCACTCTTCTCGTTGCGGGCGCGTCGCAGCGATGAACGTGATGTAAATTCTCGAGCTGCGGTTATGCCCTTGAGCACATGTGCGGGCTATTGACTGAATTTCGTGAGCCCTTCTACGTTGTCTGCACGAGTAGTCACTGACGACACCGTGCTCGGAACGGTTCAACGAACCACGCCCTTTCGCGTAACGCGAAAGGGGTGCGCAGAGAGGGGTTTTCCCAATGCCACAGCCGCAGCAGCTACCCGGACCCAATGCCGACATCTGGGATTGGCAGATGCAGGGCCTTTGCCGAGGTGTCGACTCAGCCATGTTCTTCCATCCCGACGGAGAGCGTGGCCGGGCACGCGCACAGCGAGAGATGCGCGCCAAGGAAATGTGCCGGAGTTGCCCGGTGATCACGCAGTGCCGTACGCATGCCCTTGGCGTCGGTGAGCCCTATGGCATCTGGGGCGGACTGAGCGAGTCGGAACGCGAGATGCTCCTCAAGCGAGGCATTCGCCGCACCGCCTGACATTCGAGACGAAGAGAGGTCCCCGCACGCTGGTCGTGTCGGGGACCTCTTCGCGCCTGCCTACGGACGACGCGCCCGCGCCAACATGGCGATGAGGTACAGGATCACCGCCACCACGACCAGCACACCCAGCCACGGCAACAGAAGGCCGAAGAGCAGAACCAAGTTGCCCACCACCGAGACCAAGCCATCCCAGCCGCGCTCGATCTGACCGGTGAATCCCTCGTACTGCTTTGGGGCCGGACCGCCGATCTGCTCGGCGACGAACGTCACGTCAACCGTGCTGTACTGAATGCGATCGCCGAGTTGGTCCCGCTGTGCACGCAGGCTGTCCAGATCCGCCTGGCGCTGCGAAAGCGCGTTCTCGGCGTTGATGAGCGCGTCGGGATCCTTGGCGTCGCGCATGATCCCCAGAAGTCGATCCACCAGATCTGTACCCGTGTTGTAGGTCCACGGTTATGAGAGTCGAGGGCAGAGTGATCACTAGGAGGTCACATGCCCCGTATGTACCCGGCTTCGGTGCGCCGGCAAATCATTGTCCGGCTCCGCTCAGGTGAGTCGGTCGCCGCAGTCGCGGTCGATACCGGGATCTGTCAGGCCACCCTGTTTCGGTGGAAGCGCCAGGCACTGATCGACTCCGGTGTCATCGACGGCATTCCGAGTGTGGAAGCCGATGAACTGGCGGCCGCCCACAGACGGATCGCTGCGCTCGAGGCAGAGCTGGCCCTGACCCGCGATGCGTGCGAGCTTTTCAACGACGAGGCGGTGGTGCCCCCAAAACGCCGACGCGCGATCGCTGAAGGGCTGATCGCGCGAGGATATTCAGCTCGATCTTCCTGCCGGATAACAGGATTAGCACGCTCCCTGCTGCAGTACCATCGCAGACGGCCGGTACCCGACCGCGAGATCCGGCGGCTCATCGTGGCCGACACCATCACCGAGATCCACCAACGCTCCCGCGGCACCTACGGGCGCCGCCGCATACGCGCCGCCCTGCTGGCCGATTACGAGATGAACGTCAACCACAAGCTGGTCAACTCGATCATGAGCGAACACGGGCTCTGCGGGCTACCACGACCGGGGCGAGGCATCCCCAACCTGATCAAGGTCAAAACTCCCGAGGACCTGGTGAACCGGCGGTTCACCGCCACACGGCCCAACGAACTGTGGTGCACCGACATCACCGAACATCCGGCGCGCGATGGCAAGGTGTACTGCTGCGCCATCCTGGACTGCTTCTCCCGGATGATCGTGGCCCGCACGTTTTCCACCACCGCTGACACCGTCCTGGTCAACAACGCGGTCAACATGGCCACTGCAAGCCGAATCGACAGGGCTGCAACAATTCTGCACGCTGATCACGGCACGCAGTTCACCTCCTGGAGCTTCGGTGAGAACATGCGCCGCTGGGGCCTACTTGCCTCGTTCGGCACCGTCGGCGACTGCTACGACAACGCCGCCATGGAGTCCTTCTGGGC
>JAOPVF010000055.1 GCA_025963195.1 Mycobacterium sp.
ATCGGCGGGCAGCCAGCACCGGTGGCCAGCGCATCGGTACTGTCACCACGATGCGGGACAGCACCGAACTGGCCTCGATGCAGGGACAGCTGTCGTCGCACAAGAGCGTCACCGACACCTTGCGCGCGCAGACCCACGAGTTCGCCAACCAGTTGCACACCATCTCGGGTCTGGTCCAACTCGGCGAGTACGACTCGGTGCGCGACCTGGTCGGGACGCTGACCCGCCGCCGCGCCGAGATCAGCGACGCGGTGACCCGACACGTCGCCGACCCCGCCGTCGCCGCGCTGCTGATCGCCAAGACGTCCCTTGCCGCCGAGAGCGGTGTGGCGTTGGTACTCGACGAACGCAGCCACCTGGCGGCACTTGATCCCGCGCTGGCCACCGACGTGATCACCGTGCTCGGCAACCTCATCGACAACGCGGTCGACGTGTCGGAGGGATCCCAGCGCAGGATCGTCACCGTCGCCCTGGGTGACAGTGGCGCGCTGACCATCTCGGTCGCCGACTCCGGACCTGGCGTGCCAGAACACCTTCGCGAGACGATCTTCGCGCGCGGCGTCACGTCCAAACCCGACGTTCCCGGCGGCCGGGGCATCGGGCTGGCTCTGGTCCGGCTGGTCAGCGCACAGCTGGGCGGAGCGGTCGAGGTATCGGACGGACCGGACGGCGGCGCCGTCTTCGAGGTGCCGCTGCCCCTATCCGGGCCCGATTCGCGTGCTGGGGGTTCGGGCGATGCGTGACGTGCTGGTCGTCGACGACGACTTCATGGTCGCCGAGATCCATCGCAGGTTCGTGGACCGGATCGACGGGTTCCGCGCCGCAGGCGTCGCCCGCACCGGTACCGAAGCCTTGGAACAGGCCGCCGAATCGAGCCCCGACCTGATCTTGCTCGACGTGTACCTTCCCGATATGACGGGACTGGAAGTGTTGCAGCGCTTGCGTTCCCGTGGCAACCGCGTCGGAGTCATCATGATTACCGCCGCCAGGGAACTCGACACCGTGTCCGGCGCCCTCGACGGCGGCGCAGCCGATTACCTGATCAAGCCATTCGAGTTCGACCAGTTCAAGGCGAAACTCGAGGCGTTCGCCGCGCGTGACGATGCCCTGCGGTCCGCTTCCGGCGTCGACCAGTCCCTGATCGATTCGCTGTTCGGCGGCGCCATTCCCACGCGCGGCGGTGAGGCGCTGCCCAAGGGCCTCGGCGCCGAAACGGGTGAAATGGTGCTGGACGCGGTCCGGTCCGCCGGCGAGGTGTCCGCCGCCGAATGCGCAGAGCTGGTGGGGATTTCGCGGGTCAGCGCCCGCCGCTACCTCGAGCACTATCTGAGCACCGGCGCGCTTCAACTGCGTCTACAGTACGGCGCAGGCCGGCCCGAGCGACGCTACCGCCCGTCCTGATCGTGGCGTGCCCACTCCTGGGCCAGCTGCACTCGTGACGTGAGCCCCACCTTGGCATACACGTGGGTCAGATGGGTCTGCACCGTCCGATGAGAAACGAAGAGCCGTGTGGCGATGTCCTTGTTGCCCAGCCCCTCACTCGGTCGGCGTCAGCGACGCCCACCCACTCGACGGCCGCTTGCGTCCCCCGCGGCCACGCTGGGCATAAGCGATCGTCTCTTCTGTCGACAACATAGCGCCCTCCGCCCACGCCGCGTCGAAGTCACTGTTACCCATGGCTTCACGCAGCACAGCGACAGATGCGTCGACACCGGCTTGATGAACCTGGGACCGGATGGCGCAACGTCACGGTGCCGGTCGGCAGGTCACTCACGCCCAGATCGCTCCATTCGGTCTGCGGCATGGTGATTAGCTTCAGCCGGTAAGGGTCGCGAATAAATCGGCGAAACCGCGTAGATCAGATGTGTCGACCGGCTTCCTGCGCCAACCGCACCCGCGACGTCAAGCTCAGCTTCGTGTACACGTGCGTCAGGTGTGTCTGCACCGTGCGGTGGGACACGAAAAGCCGTGCGGCGATCTCCTTATTGCCCAATCCCTTACTGACGAGGTGCACCACGTCCAATTCGGTCGGCGTCAGCGATCCCCACCCTGTCGGAGGCCGCTTTCGCTCGCCGCGGCCGCGTCGGGCATAGGCGATCGCCTCTTCTGTCGACAGAGCGGCGCCCGCCGCCCAGGCGTTATCAAAGTCGCTCTTGCCCAAACCATCTCGCGCTTCGGTCGCCCAGGCATCCCAGGCTGCGTCGTCGATCTTGAACCGGACCGATCCCATGCGATCACGCATGGCATCTGCAGCACCGAAGAGACGTGCAGCTTCACGGTGACTGCCCGAAGCCGTGGCTATGCCGGCGAGGCATTCAAGGATGCCCGGGACGGGCTCAAACGCCTGTACTCCTTCAGCAACGGCGAGCGCGTCGTGCGCATCGCGGTCTGCTTGCTCCGGATCGCCCTGCGCAATAGCCACGTAAGCGCGCGTGACAAGTGCCGACGCCAGGTGCCCGCCTGAGGTCGCAGATACGGCATCGTCAGCGCAGCGGCGGGCGACGACGAGGTCACCTCGCGCCAACGCCACCTGTGCGGTGGCGTACATACATACCACGACGGTATCGCGATGGTCACTCACGCGTTGGACGCACGCAGTGATTGCCTCGTTCGCTGCAGCGACATCGCCAGCGGCCAGTGCGGCGTGGGTCAGCGCGAGGTATGCCAAACCCTCGTGCCAGGTTCCGAGCTCTCCGGCGGCCTCGAGGGCTGCATTAGCCCTGGCCTTGGCACCGCAGATGTCTCCCCTACGACCGAGCAAATGGCTGTGAACGTACAGGCAGCTCATTAGCAAGAGCGCATCATGTGCCTCTTCTGCCTCGGTGACCAAGTCGCTGAAGTGGACGACAGCCGCCCGCAGATCGCCCCGCGTGAACAGCGCCACCCCGATGGCCCAGCGGCACAGTCGCGAGTTGAATCGGTCACCGATGGCATCGGCAAGGGCGAGTCCTTCCTCAGCGGCGGCGCGCACTGCGATCGGGTCCCCCGTCATGTACGCGCCAAGCGCCTGCCAGCCGAGGATTAGGCTCAGCGTCCATCCGTCGTTTTGCGTTCGGGCCAGTTCGATCGCCTCGGCGAAGTACGGCACGGCGACCGCGGGGTTGTACCCGTTGACGCAGCCACAGGCCGTGAGCGCCTTGGCGAGTAAACCCGGATCGTCGAGTTCTCGTGCGATCGCTAGTGCCCGTTCGGCCTGAGGCATGCTGTCGGTCGTGATGATGGCGGCATCGATCATCGCCCTGTCGGCGAGCGCCCGGGCGAGTACCGCGGGCTTCAGGACCTGCGCCTCGTCCTCGAGGGCGGCGTCGAACCAGGTCAGCCCCTCACGTAGTCGACCTCGGGTCAACCATAGCGGCTGCAGGGACGATGCGAGCTGCAGCGCGAGCTCGGTATCGGACCGCTCCAGGCTCCATGCGAAGGCGGCGCGGAGGTTGTCGATTTCCGTCTCCGCCTCCACCAGGTGGTCACGCCCTCCTGTAGCCGGCGTGTCGTACACAGCCGCCATAGCTGTGTAGTGATCTCGATGCCGCGCGCGAACGACGTCGGCTTCTCCAGATTCCCCAAGTTTTTCCAGTGCGTACTGGCGCACCGTCTCCAGCATCCGGTATCGCGTGCGGCCCGCATTCTCCTCGGTGACAACAAGCGACTTGTCGACGAGCAGGGTAAGCAGATCGAGGACCTGGTGGCGCTGAACATCGCCGTCGCTGCCGATCGCCTGAATCGCGCCGAGGTCGGCACCACCCATGACGGCGGCCAGTCGACGAAACAAGATTCGTTCCGGTTCGGTCAGCAGCGCATACGACCAGTCCACAGACGCGCGCAGCGTCTGCTGCCTGCGCACTGCCGTCCGGGAGCCCCCGGTCAACAGTCGAAACCGGTCGTGCAGGCTTTCCAGAATCTCCTCGAGCGACAGTGCGCGCACGCGTGCAGCTGCCAGCTCGATTGCGAGCGGCATTCCGTCGAGCCGCCGGCAGATCTCTGTCACCAAATCGATGTTCTCATCGGTGACGGCGAAGTTGGGACGCGCGAGGCGACCGCGGTCGGCGAACAATTCGATCGCTTCGTCGGCGAGCGACAGCGACGGCACCCGCCACGTCACCTCGCCTGTCACCGTGATCGGTTCCCGGCTCGTCGTCAACACCGTCAAACCTGGGCACCGGTCGAGCATTTCAACGATGAGCGCCGCGCTCGCATCGAGCAGATGCTCGCAATTGTCGAGCACCACCAGCTTTGCGCTGCCTCGGAGGAATCGAACGATCGTCTCCAATGTGGAGCGACCCGGATGGTCTGGTAAGGCAAGCGCACTAGCCACCGCAGTCGGCACCATGCCTGGATCCGTGATCGGCGCCAAGTCCGCGTAACGGACGTCCCCATCGACCTCGCACGCGACCTGAATTGCCAAGCGCGTCTTACCCGATCCGCCCGCGCCGGTCAGCGTCACCAGCCGGCTGTCGGCCAGAAGTCCGCGAATTTCGGCCATCTGCGGTTGTCGACCGACAAATCTAGTCAGCAGCATCGGAAGCCGTTGCGCCCCAGAGGTTTCACTGCTGCGCAGAGTTGGGAATTCATTGCGAATGTCGGGATGGCACAGCTGCACAGCCCGCTCCGGACGTGGCAGATCGCGCAGCGCGTGCGTGCCGAGGTCGGTCAGCCACGCATCATCCGGAAGATGATCGAGCACCATCGACTCGGTCGCACCCGACAGCAGTGTCTGTCCGCCATGGCCCAGATCACGCAGTCGTGCCGTGCGGTTGATCGTCGGGCCGATGTAATTGCCCTCATCGCGCAGCTGGATCTCCCCCGTGTTAATCCCGATGCGCAGCAGGATCGGCGCCAACGGAGCCCGCTGCAGCGCCAACGCGCACGCCACCGCGTCACTGGCCCGCGCGAAAGCCAAGACGAAACTGTCGCCCTCACCCTGCTCGACAGGACGGACACCATTGTGAACGGCGATCAGCTCAGCCAGTGTCGCGTCAAGCCGCGCGATAGCGGCCGATATCTCGTCCGGCTGGCTCTCCCACAGCCGTGTGGAGCCCTCGACGTCAGCCAAGAGCAACGTCACCGTGCCAGTCGGCAGTCCGCTCACCGCAAGCCCGCTCCACTCAGTCGCGCTCATGCTAACCAGCATGCGACCAGCGCGTACGCGAAACCATCAGCGCATGCGCGTATATCTACGACCCCCCGCTGCAGAGATACGACCTTCGACCGATCTTGTTCTGCCTGCGAAGCTAGATAGTCGGATTCATGACTATCGACACCGAGCTACCGACGATCGCCTACGAGCACGCCGAACGCCCTGAACAGGCACACGAGCTGATTCGCCAGGCGGTACGGCACGGCCCGATCGCGATGGGCCCCCACGGACCCGAGGTCCTTACCTACGACCTGGTCCGTACCGTCTTGCGCGACGACCGGTTCGTCATGCCGAAGGGCATGGCCCTGTCGGCACAGGGGATCACCTCCGGCGAGCTGTGGGACATATCGCTCAAGGGGCTGTTGAGCCTCGACGGTGCCGCGCACCACCGGCAACGACGGCTGGTGTCAAAGGCGTTCACCCCCAAGGCGGCCGAACGGCTCAGGACGACGTGCGCCGACATCATCTCCGACGTCGTCGACAGCCATACGAGCGCGGGTCAGTGTGATGTGGTTGCCGACATCGCCAGGCAGTACCCCATCCCGATCATCTGCGCCATGCTCGGCACGCCACCGGACGACTGGCACCTGTTCTCCGACTGGGCCGACGACGTCTTCAAAGTCTTCGACTGGAATGTCGTCGACGACGAACCGGACATCTTGCGCGCGTGGCACGCACTCGAGGCCTACCTCGACGGCATGGTCACCCGCAGGCGCGACGCGCTGACCGACGACCTGCTCTCCGACATGATCCGTGCCGAGGTGGACGGCGACCGCCTGGCCCACGACGAGCTGCTGATGCTCGCCGCGACACTACTGATGGCCGGAACCGACACCACACGCAACCAATTGGCCGCCGCGGTCCAGGTCTTCTGCGATCATCCCGACCAATGGGACCTGCTCGCTGAGCATCCCGAGCTCGCCCCGAAGGCCGTCGACGAGGCGATGCGGTACTCGCCCGTCATCTTCACGACGATGCGCACGGCCGTCGAGGACGTCGAACTCGGTGGTTTCACCATTCCCGCCGGCACGCTCGTCATCGCCAACACCGCCGCGGCCAACCGAGACCCGGCGATCTACGACGACCCGGATCGTTTCGACATCACCCGCGAGGATGCCCCCGCCATGCTGACCTTTGGTGGCGGAATCCACTACTGCCTCGGCGCGCATCTCGCGAGAATCGAACTCGCCGAAGCCCTGACGACAATGGCCCGCCGCATGCCCAACATTCGAGCCGCCGGTTCCGTTCCGTGGAAGTCGATTACGGGCATCAGTGGCCCAGCGTCACTACCGATCGAATTCGACTGCGGCTAGGAAGCCCGCTCTGTCAAGACCGGGCGTAACCTTCCCCCTGCGCTCGTACGCCGCGCTCTGCGTGCTCGTTCTTCAGCGACTAGGCGGCGTGTTTGGCGATGAGGATGCCCATGTTGACTTCGATCGAACTGATGTCGATGCGTCGGGCCCCGGGTAGAGGTGGCGCCTTGGAGTGATGACGGACACCGGTCGGGGTGGTGAACTCCGCGTGATGGCAACCCGTCTCATCGACTGACGCCGTGACTTTCCAGCCCGGCGCCTCCTTGGCGTAATTGCACGCCTCGCACACCCCGAGCCCGTTCACCCCACTGGTGGCACCCCCTCGACCGTGCGCGGTCGCATGATCATGATGGCGGATCGGGGCATCGCAGTACGGGGTGCGACACGTGTCATCCCGTAGGTCGATGAACCGGGACAGGCCCTTGGGGAACAGCCGGGCCCGCGATTCCATCGCCACCAACGCCCCACTGCGGGGATGTTTGTAGAGTCGGCGCAGCGTGGCCCGCGACCGCCGATCACCCGTCGCGGCCGCCAACAGTCGCCGCCCGATCGCCGCGGGCACCGGGCCGTACCCCGGCACCCGAGCCGGCTCGCTGTCCCCGGCCAGCAGGCTTTCATCGGTGATCACCAGATTCACCGACACCGGCACCGGGACCTCGGCAACCCGCCCGGTCACC